>NZ_JBHSHY010000004.1:0-211159 GCF_042653205.1 Paenibacillus sp. GCM10023250
GCCGCGGCGCCGCGGCTGCGCCGCCGTGGGCCCAGGCGGCCTGCGCCACCGCGCTGACCGGCGCGGCCGGGCTCGCCCTGGCGGCGCGCCGCCGGCACGAACGCTTCGCGTTCGGGGCTGCGCTGCGCCGGTACGGCAGCGCCCTGACGGCGGGCCGGCATACCGCGGCCCGCAGCCAGTTCCTCCAGCTCGCGGACGCCGTATGGCGCGAGCTGTATAAGCAGTGCGGCGCGAAGCCGCCGCACCGCACGGCGCGCGAGTACGCGGCGGGACTGGCGCTGCCGCCGGAGGCGGCCCCGCTCGTCGCCGACTTCGTGCGCTGGGATGAGGAGGCGCGGTATGGCGAGCTGCCGCGCCGGCTTCCGTCGCCGCAGCAGATGGCGGTGCTCATCGAGGGGCTGGGCGCCCCGAAATAAGCCGCATCCGGCATATTCGCCGTCATAGGTGGCTAAGAGCGGTACCAGGTACCGTTCTTTTAGCGAAAATACCGTTTTGCGGCGCAGGAGCGGCACTGGGTACGGTTCTTCTTTCACCACCTACCCCTTTAAATAAATCAGGCTGTCCCTCCGTCATCAAACGACGAAGGGACAGCCTGATTTAGGTTTCGGAGGTTGGACCTAGGCGCGTCGGGCTCCGCCGCGACGGCTACCAGTTGCGCAGCAGCGCCGCGGCTTCCTCGTCTCTGCGGCTTGCGGCGCTTTCGGCAGCCGGCGCGGAAGCGCGGCGCGAAGGTCGGCGCGATTCGAAAACCGGCCAGTCCGACGTCTCAGCTGTGTCAACGATGTTCGCCATGCTTGTTGCCGCCATGCGGGCAACGGGACCGTCATCCTCCGTTACCCCGTCAACTTCCGCACCGAATGATGGACTGTCTTGCTCGATATCCTTATCCGTTGGCGAGACGTGTAGAGCAGCATCGAAGTTCTCGCTTTCCTCATCCGGCTGTTTCGTCGTCCCGCTGCGGCGAACTGCAGCTTCGTCCATTCCGGACATTTTTGTTTTCGCGAGGGGACGAGCATGCTCGGCGCTATCGATTTCCGCTGCGGACCCGCTAAAAATCGCACTCGCTGCTATATTTTCGCTGCCGGCGTGCGCGATAACCGCCACTCTCAGCGCCGCTGCCTCGTTCACTGCCGCGTGCCCTGTCGCTGCCTCATTGTCGGCAGCCGCATCGTTGGCTTCCCGAGGTGCTGTCAGGCGTCTCATAGCTGCCTCGGTTTCCGCAGCGTCAGTTCCGGGGGCCGCCGCATTGGCTGCCGCCGCCATTGCATCGGTGCCCACCTCCGAAACGGCGTTCGCCGTCGCTTCGGCTTCGCCCATACCGCTGGCCGCCATCACCGCCGCGCTCACCGCAGCTTCGGCTTCTTCCGTACCGGCCCCCGCTACAGCCGCGCTCACCGGAACCTCGGCTACCTCCGCCGCCGCTGCCGCGTTCGCCGTCGCTTCGGCTTCGCCCATACCGCTGGCCGCCATCACCGCCGCGCTCACCGCAGCTTCGGCTTCTTCCGTACCGGCCCCCGCTACAGCCGCGCTCACCGGAACCTCGGTTTCTTCCACCTCCGTACCAGCGCCCGCTGTCGCCACGCCTGTGGCAATCACCGCTTCCGTCGCCGTGCCATCCGCGGCAGCCCGTCCTGCCGTCTCGCGCCCCGGCCCGTCCGTCCGCGCATACGTGCCGCCCGCCGCGAAGGTCGCTTCGGCGGATTCGCCGCCCAATTCGTCGATCAGCAGCTCGTCGATGCTGACGGTTCCCGCCGCGCGGCCGACGCCGGTCGCGCCGAACGCTTCCGCCGCCGCGGACGCACCTTCGGCATGGCTCGCGGCATGCTCCGATACGCCCCAAGCGGCGCATCCGTCCTCGCTCGCGCCTCGCGCTGCATCAAACGCCGCCGCGGCATTTCCGCCACTACCGCCTGGAGCATCGGCGCCAGCGGCTTGCCCCAGCACGTCCAGGGCGGCGAGTTCCGCCGTGGTGACGCCTGCCGCGCGCGCCATCGCCCGCGCGCCGCCGCCGTGCACGCTCTGCATGAATGCCCGCCCGCTCTCGCGCAGCGGGTCGGCGGTTCCGGCGGCGGGGCTTGCCGCGGCCTGCGGCTCAGCTTCCGCCAGCGCCGCTTCCGACGACGCCCCGGCGCGTTCCGGCGCGCGGAAGCTGAACTTCCGCGGCATGCCGGCCTGATCGTCCCGGTTTCGCCGGTCATGCCCGCTGCGGCGCTCCTCGCCGTTCCAGTTCGGATCGGCCGCCACGCGCCGGTCGCCTCCTTTGCGGCGCTCCAGCGGACTGACGACGGGCTCGCCCATGTCCATAGCGCTTTTGCCCTGGAAGACGCCGCCTTCCTCGATCTCGAGCGTGGCCGCGTCCATGTCGCCGACCAATTTGCCCGTCGACGTGATCGTCAGCTTGCCGCTGACCCGCACGTTCCCGGTCACTTGTCCCGCCAGGTGCAGGCTGCGCGCCGTAATGTTGGAGATCGCAAAGGCGGTCTCGCCGAGCGCCGCGTCCCCCTCGCAGAACAAGTCCCCCCGCAGCTGCCCTTCCAGCCGGACGCTGCCAGCCGAGCGAATGGTGCCCTCGACAAGGGTCCCTTCACCGATGAACATATCGGACAGCAGTGTGCGAATTCGGTTTTTTTTCCAAAACTTGAACATCTGTCGGCATCTCCTTCGTCGCAACCAGGTCTACAATCGCATCGGGTTCGGCAAAACGAGTACCGGCCGATCCTTCACAAACACGGCCGTTTTACCGAATAAACACATATACCGATTAATTCGGCAGGCGATCGCGAAAAGCTTAGAGGAGGCACCGATGTGATTAGGCTCGCAGGCATAGACGTAGGAAACGACAGCGTGAAACTGGTACTCGAAGGAGCGACGGAGCCCGTCGTCATTCCGAGCATTCTCGCCCCCGGGTACGAGCGGCACGTATTTCAGGAGGAGGACGCCCCGCTGAAGGCGCTGGACGTGCGCATCCACAGCCCGAAGCTGAAAAAGAACCGCGAGCGGTATTTCGTCGGCTTGCTCGCCATGGAAGACCAGGACAATTCTGAGCTCGAGGAAACGGACAACAAGGCGACGAGCGACCAAGCACTGATCGTGGCGCTGACCGCGCTCGCGTACGCGGCGCTTACGAGCGGGGTGTATCCGCCGGTGGAGGGACAGGGGCCCGAGGTGGCGGAATACATCGTCGGCACGGGGCTGCCCGTCCGCACGTACACCGGATTTCATAAGACGTTCGAGGAGCGGCTCGTCGGCGAGCACGAAGTGACCTTCCTGTCCACGCCGAAGCTGCGCGGGCGCGTCGTCCGGGTCGCGATCCGGCGCGCGGTCGTCTCCATTGAAGGGGCCGCCGCGCTGTTCCACATGGCGACGCACGACAACCTGTCCGTGCGCAACGAGGAGCTGTACTACGGCTGCATCGGCATTTGCGAGATGGGCGCGCTGACGACGGATTTTCCGGTCATCAAGCGAATGAGCATCGACAACCAGTTCAGCACGGGCGAGCAGTTCGGGCTGGCCGGCTACCTGGACAGCATCATCCGCGAGGTCGAGGACCAGTACGGCCACCGGTTCCCGAGCCGGGCGAAGCTGATCCAGCGCATCAAGAGCGGCGATTACCTAATCCAGCGCATCGGCGAGGGGCAGGCGGACATCCGCCCGATCGTGGACTCGTATTTCGCCCGTGCGGCGAACAAGGTGCTTGATCTCATCCTGAAGCGGTGGAAGAAGAACCCGGACATTCAATGCTTTTACGTACTCGGCGGCGGGGGCGCGGCACTGCGGAGCTATCTGACCGAAGCGGCGGGGCCGGTGCGCCTGCGGTTCGTGGAGGACGGCGAGTTCCAGAACGTCTACGGCTATTTGAAACTGGCGAGGAACAAGCAGCTTCAGGCGCAGGCCGCCGCAGCGGCTGAAGAAGCCTAAGCGCATAACGCGAACTAGAGCCGGACCGGCCCCGATGCGGGCTTGTCCGGTTTTTTCGTTTGCGGCGGCGCATGGCGTGGCGGCGGTGCGGTGCGCGGCGTGGCGGTGGTGCGGGCGTGGGCGGAGCGGAGCGGAGCGTCGGGATAACACGCGCCGGCAGTGGTTGAGGCGAGGCGTGCGGGGAGGCGGCGGTGCGTCGAGGTGCGTGGGCGGAGCGGCGGGATAACACGCGCCGGCAGCGGGGAGGCGGGCTGTTGCGTGCGCGTCCGCTCGGTTCGCGTTTTGGCGACGCACGGACGGACGTCGGGACAGGGCAACATGCAGTGCGTGCAGCGACTGAAGTCGCGGCCTTATTATGCCTCGTCTCCACGACTTTGGCCGCGGCGCAGGGCCGGGGGAGACATAAGCGGACAGGAAAGACGCTATTGCGGCGAATTTGCGATTTCGGTTTGCTGAGCGGACACAGATACCGCTATTGACCTCCGAAGCGGCTTAAAGCGGGCCGGATCTCACTAATAACGGCTCCTGTGTCCGCGAAAACTCGAAAACGCCCCAAAACACTCAAATAGCGGCTCGTGTGTCCGCGAATCTCGCGGCTCCGCCGCTCCGCGCGCGCCGCGCCCGCGCGCTGCCCCCGCGCGCCCCGGCTCCGCCCGCATCAACGCGCTCCCCGCATCCCGCAAGTCCCGTCCCCGCCTGACATTCCCGGCAGCGTTTTCTTCCGCTCCCCCGCGAAAACCGTGCCTTTCGTTTCCTTGACTGTCCCAAAGCGCCTATATATAATTGACACAATGATTTGAGGGAGGCCTTGACAAAAAAGTGAACAAGCCAAATGAAATGATCGTTGTCCTCGACTTCGGCGGACAGTACAACCAGCTGATTGCACGGCGCATCCGGGACTTGGGCGTATATAGCGAGCTGCTGCCCTTCAATACCCCGGTGGAACGGATCCGGGAGCTTCAGCCGAAAGGCATCGTGTTCTCGGGAGGGCCGGCGAGCGTGTATGAAGAGAAGTCGCCGCTCGTGGATCCCGCGATTTACGAGCTGGGCCTGCCGATCTTCGGGATCTGCTACGGCATGCAGCTGATCGCGCATCAGCTGCACGGCAAGGTCGAGCGCGCCGGCAAGCGCGAGTACGGCAAGGCGGAAGTGGATTTCATCGCGGGCAGCGAGCTCGTGAAGGACCTCGAGGCGCGCCAAACGGTCTGGATGAGCCACGGCGACCATGTCGTGGAACTGCCGTCCGGCTTCCGCGTCGACGCCAGCACGGATCACGCGCCGATCGCGGCGATGAGCCATCCGGAGCGCAAGCTGTTCGCGGTGCAGTTCCATCCGGAAGTGCGCCACTCCGTCAAGGGCAACGAGATGATCCGCAACTTCCTCTACAATGTCTGCGGCTGCGAAGGCAATTGGAGCATGAGCACGTTCATCGACGACACGATCCGCGACATCCGCGAGCAGGTCGGCGACGGCAAGGTGCTGTGCGCGCTGTCCGGCGGCGTGGATTCGTCCGTCGTGGCGATCCTGCTGCATAAGGCGATCGGCGATCAATTGACGTGCATGTTCATCGATCACGGCCTCCTCCGGAAAGGCGAAGCCGAGAGCGTCATGGAGACGTTCGTCGGCAAGTTCGACATGAAAGTGGTCAAGATCGACGCGAGCGAGCGGTTCCTCGGCAAGCTTAAGGGCGTCGACGATCCGGAGCAGAAGCGCAAAATTATCGGCAACGAATTCATCTACGTGTTCCAAGAGGAATCCGCGAAGTTCGACGACTTCGAATTCCTCGCGCAAGGCACGCTGTATACGGATATCGTTGAGAGCGGCACGGCGACGGCGCAGACGATCAAGTCGCACCACAACGTCGGCGGCCTGCCGGAGGACATCACCTTCAAGCTCGTCGAGCCGCTGAAGGCGCTGTTCAAGGACGAAGTCCGCAAGGTCGGCGAAGAGTGCGGCCTGCCGGAAGCGATCGTCTGGCGCCAGCCGTTCCCGGGTCCGGGTCTCGCGATCCGCGTCCTCGGCGAAGTGACGGAAGACAAGCTGAAGATTGTCCGCGATTCGGACTGGATTCTGCGCGACGAGATTGCCAAGGCCGGCCTGGACCGGGAGATTTGGCAGTACTTCACGGCGCTCCCGAACATGAAGAGCGTCGGCGTCATGGGCGACGCCCGTACGTATTCGTACACGGTCGGCATCCGCGCGGTGACGTCCATCGACGGCATGACGGCGGATTGGGCGCGCATTCCGTGGGACGTGCTGGAGAAAATCTCCGTGCGCATCGTCAACGAAGTCGAGAACGTCAACCGGATCGTCTACGACATCACGTCGAAGCCGCCGGCGACGATCGAGTGGGAATAAACTGGGGAATGTTAGTGTCGTCAATCACCCGAAAGCCCTGATACCTAAGGGTTTTCGGCAATGGCGGCAAGATATTCCGCCCACACCCGCGACAATAAAATGCAACAATGACTCTCTTTTATTTGCGTTGTTTAGCGAATAGAAGGGAGTTTTTTTACGTTGAACCAAGAATTTCGGGCAGACAAAGAAATGCGTTGTCTCTGATCTATCAATTAGGGATACGGCTTGCTAGTTCGCGTTTTTCCGTTCTTCAGTGCTTGCATGCGCCGCTGCCTATGCGCTGCTCCGCAGAACCGCAGAGCGATGGAACTACAATTGTTGTATAAAAATGGTATGTTGATGTTCGTTTTTAGCATGATGCCTGCGGGAGTATCGGCTAAAGCGCATGTAGGCGAGAAGACGGATTCGGTTTGTTTAAGTCCCAAACTCGTACAGCTGCAAGGTGATTTACGGAAGCTGTGGATCGACCATGCGGTTTGGACGAAGAAATACGTGGTCAGCGCGTTGGCAAATCTCCCGGATCAACAGGAAATGCTGGCAAGATTGCTGCAAAATCAACAAGACATTGGAGATGCTTTTAAGCCCTATTATGGAGAAGAGGCTGGCAATAAGCTGGCTGAACTGCAATTGCTGACCGATCAAATCGTCGTCAGAATTAAAAATGACTGGAAAGGCGATACAGCCGCATACGACGACAAATATGAAACGCAAATCATTCATATGGCGGACGCCTTTACAGAAGGCATTGTCAAACAGTTTCCGGGTAAATTTTAAACTGGTCTCGGCCCGCCGGATCGGCGCTGCCGCCGCGCGAGCCGACGCGCGGATTACGGACTCTCTTCCATTTATCTCCGCGGCAGAGGGAAGAGAGTTTTTTTAGGTTTGTTTCGGCTGACGCGAGCGATATCGGGACGAGATGGTTTATACTAGACGATATCGATCCGGATAGGAGGACGCTGACGCATATGACGACGGGCGGCAAGACGAATCCGCAGGCCGAGGCCTTCATCGCCAAGGCGAAGACGTGGAAGGCGGAATATGAGCAGCTGCGGGCGATCGTGCTCGACTGCGGGCTAAACGAGGCATTCAAGTGGATGCATCCGTGCTACACGTTCGAGGGCAAGAACATCGTCCTGATCCATGGATTTAAGGACTACTGCGCGCTTCTGTTCCACAAAGGGGCGCTGCTGAAGGACCCGCACGGGATCCTCATTCAGCAGACGGAGAACGTGCAGGCGGCGCGGCAGATCCGGTTCACGGACGTTAAGGAGATCGTGGAGCTGGAGGCGACGCTGCGGGCGTATATTTACGAGGCCGTCGAGGTTGAACGGTCCGGCCGGGAAGTGGCCTTCAAGAAGCCCGAAGCGTTCGCCATGGCCGATGAATTCCGGGCGAAGCTGGGCGAGCTGCCTGCGCTGAAGGCCGCCTTCGACGCGTTGACGCCGGGGCGGCAGCGGGCGTATCTGCTGCATTTCGCCCAGCCCAAGCAGGCCAAGACCCGCGCGTCGCGGGTGGAGAAGTGGGTGCCGCATATTCTCGCCGGCAAGGGGTTGAACGATTAGGGACAAGCCCCTAATTCCCAGGCGGCCGGACCAGGTCCTAAGACCGAACGCGGTTATCCCGAATCCGCGTTGCTTTTTCGTTGACAGGCCGTGAATAATGTCGCTAAAATGTTCACAGACTCAATACAAACAATTGCATGTCTTTTCGTATAATCTCAAGAATCGGCTTGAGAGTCTCTACGAGGTCACCGTAATGGCCTGTCTACGAAAAGCAAGAACGCGCGCGAACGGTCCATTCGCGGCGGCGGATCTTGTTTTGCGTGGAACCTGGAGAAGGATGCCGAGGCAGCTCGGCGTTTTTTTCTAGGTTCTTTGTTTGTTCTGAACAACATTTTTTGGGAGGGTTTTTGAAAAATGGGTGGTTTCTTTCGTTTGAAGGAACACGGAACAAATGCAAGAACAGAAATCATGGCGGGCCTCACGACTTTCATGACGATGGCGTATATCCTGGCCGTCAATCCGAGCGTATTGGGCGGAGCGGGCCTGAACGTGTACTCCGTCTTCCTCGCGACGGCGCTTGCGGGCGGCATTTTCACGATCGCGATGGGGCTGTTCGTTAACTTCCCGGCGGCGCTGGCGCCGGGCATGGGCCTGAACGCGTACTTCGCTTCGACCGTCCTGGCGTCGAAGGCAACGAATTCGCCGATTTCCCCGGAAATGGCGCTGACCGCCGTGTTCATCTCCGGCATCATCTTCATGATTCTGACGGTCACCCAGATTCGGCAAATGCTGATCGTCGCCGTGCCGGACAGCCTGAAGCACGCCATCACGGTTGGCATCGGCTTGTTCATCACGATCATCGGCCTGAAGAACAGCGGCATCCTGACGGTCGGCGTGGAGAACACCGTCACGGACATTCCGAAGGGCCAGTTCACGGACGTACTCGGCTTCGAAACCGTCTTCCACATGGGCAGCCTGGAAAATTCCAGCGTATACCTGGCGCTGCTCGGCGTCCTGCTGATCGCGGTGCTGATGGTGCTGCGGGTACCTGGCGCGATTCTGTGGGGCATCGTCGGCGTGACGATTATTGCGATCATCACCGGCGACGTCAACGTCGGCGAGACGCTGAAGGGCCAAAGCTGGTCCCCGGACTTCAGCCAGCTGAGCTGGTGGGATTTCGACTTTAAGGGCGTGTGGCATACGGGGCTGATCTCCATCATCGCGACGTTCACGTTCGTCGAGCTGTTCGATACGTTCGGCACGCTGGTCGGCACGGCCAACCGCGCCGGCGCGATGAAGGATCCGGCGAAGGGCAAGAAGCTCGTCGGCAAAGCGATGTTCGTCGACGCGGTCGGCGTCAGCGGCGGCGCGATGCTCGGCACGAGCACGGTCACGACGTTCGTCGAGAGCTCCGCGGGCATCGCGCAAGGCGGACGCACGGGCTTGACGGCGGTGACGACCGGCATCGCGTTCCTGGCATCGCTGTTCATCTGGCCGGTCATCAAGCTCATCCCCGACTCCGCGACGGCGGCGGCGCTGATCATCGTCGGCGTGCTGATGGTGCAGTCGGTCAAGGAAATCGACTTCCAGGACATGGTGTACGCGATTCCGTCGTTCCTGACGATCGCCCTCATGCCGTTCACGTACAACATCGCCAACGGCGTATCGGCGGGCATCGTCTCCTACGTCGTGCTCGCGGCGATCGGCAACCTGTCCGGCAAGAACAAGTACAAGGTCCACTGGCTCATGTGGGTGCTCGCGATTTTGATCATCGCGCGCTACGCCTGGATCGGCAGCGAGGGATAACGGCAGTCGAGAGTAACGCTTGATAAAACGCATTAGAGAGAGACGAAGCACAGCGCGGACCGGCGCCGTGCTTTTTTTACGCATCGGGGCTTGGGCGGGTGCCTGGCTCCGGCTATGCGAACGCGGTCGAACGCCAGCTCCGGCGCTACGCCTCCGCGGAGAGGACCGGCGTTGAGCAGGAAGGTGTGGCAAATGCCAAATAAATTGCGTTTGCTTTTGAAATAATGAAACAGACTGCCCTTGGATATGCCGGCGCGGGACGTGATCGTATCCGCCCGCAGACACGGCCTTCACCTCGGTTCCGCGCGTTAGGCGGCGATGTCTTTCTTCCATTAATAACAGGACGCGGACAGGCCAGGGGGAATAATCTCCTTCGGATCGAAGCGGGACGAGCGCATGGACTTGTCAGTTAATATCAGTTACGCGCCGTAGTGACTCGCTAGTTAAATGTGAGTTGCATGAGTTTTCTGACAAAACAAACGCGCCTAAGGCGGAAAAGAAATCCATTTCGTTCGAAAATGACGGTAAAATACGAACTATTAACAATGATTTATAATTAATGTTCGTGTTTTCGCGTTGACATTCCAAGTGAGGATTGATACACTAGAAACAGCTAATCTCAATAATAAATATTGTCGAAACCGCTCGTATATCCTTGGGAATCTGGCCCGAGAGTATCTACCCGAGAACCTTAATTTTCGGACTACGAGACACGCAATGAAGAGCCAGGTTGCCGCCGGGACGGGGCAGCCTGATGTTGTCTTTACCGTTTACGCATACCATCCGCTTCGCGGGTTGGAACGGGCAGGTCACCTCTTCGATGCGGGTCTTGTCGAATCCCGAAGCATGCCAGGTCTTGGACGATGCCGAGGGATTTTTTTGCGGCAATTTTTAAACGACGAAAAGGTGGTAATTGACGAATGTCAGCACAAGTGGGCGTCATCATGGGCAGCAAGTCGGATTGGGACACGATGAAATTAGCCTGTGACGTTCTGGACGAACTGCAAATTCCGTACGAGAAGAAGGTCGTCTCGGCTCACCGGACGCCGGATCTCATGTTCGAATACGCGGAATCCGCCGCGGAGCGCGGATTGAAGGTCATCATCGCGGGTGCAGGCGGCGCTGCACATTTGCCCGGCATGGTCGCAGCCAAAACGATCCTGCCGGTTATTGGCGTTCCCGTCAAATCGTCGAATTTGAACGGACTCGACTCGCTGCTCTCGATCGTGCAGATGCCGGGCGGCATTCCGGTCGCGACGGTGGCGATCGGCAACGCCGGCGGCACGAACGCGGGCCTGCTGGCGGGCCAGATCATCGGCGCGTTCGATCCGGCGGTGCAGGCGCGCGTGCAGGCGCGGCGCGACCGGATCAAGCAGGACGTGCTGGAAAGCAGCGAGACGCTATGAGCAGGGCGGCGAAGGACGCGAAGACGATCCTGCCGGGCGCGACGATCGGCGTTCTGGGCGGCGGCCAGCTGGGACGGATGCTGGCGAACGCGGGCAGCGCGATGGGCTACCGGTTCGTCGCGCTGGATCCGACGCCGGACGCGCCGGCCGGGCAGGTCGCGCGGCAGATCGTCGCGGCGTACGACGACCGCGACGCCGCCGGGGAGCTGGCGAAGCAGGCGGACGTCATCACGTACGAATTTGAGAACGTCGACGCCGGCGTGGCCGCGATGCTGATGGAGCGGTCCTACGTGCCGCAGGGCAGCGAGCTGCTGTACACGACGCAGCACCGGCTGCGCGAGAAGCGGGCGATCGAGGCGGCGGGCGCGAAGGTCGCGCCGTACGCCGAGGTCCGCAGCGCGGACGAGCTGCGCGGGGCGGCCGGGCGCTTCGGCCTGCCGTGCGTGCTGAAGACCGCGACGGGCGGCTACGACGGCAAGGGCCAGTGGGTCATCCGCGACGAGGCCGAGATCGGCGAAGCGTTCGAGACGCTGAGCCGCGCGGGCACGGAGCTGGTGGTGGAGCGGTTCATCCGTTTCGAGAAGGAGCTCTCCGTCATCGCGGCGCGCAGCCCGCAGGGCGAGATTCGCACGTTCCCGGCGGCGGAGAACATTCACGTCGACAATATTTTGCACTTGTCGATCGTGCCGGCGCGCATCGACGAGGCGCTGCAGCGGGAGGCCGAACGGCTGGCGTACCGCATCGCGGAAGGGCTGGGCGTCGTCGGGCTGATCGCAGTGGAGCTGTTCCTGACGGCGGACGGCGAATTGTTCGTGAACGAGCTGGCGCCGCGGCCGCATAACAGCGGCCATTATACGATGGAAGCGTGCCGGACGTCGCAGTTCGAGCAGCACGTGCGCGCGGTATGCGGCCTGCCGCTCGGCGAGACGTCGCTGCTGACGCCGGTCGTGATGGTCAATGTGCTCGGCGAGCACGTCGCGCCGCTGCTCGAGCGGATCGCGCAACGGGACGAGACGGCCGAACGGCTCGGCGTCGCGCCTAAAATTCACTTATATGGGAAACATGAAGCCAAAGCCAAACGGAAGATGGGGCACGTGAACGTGCTCGCGGCCGATGTGGAGCAGGCGCTGGAATGGATAGCCGAAACGAAGATTTGGAGGGTTTGATTCGATGTTACAACGCTACAGCAGACCGGAAATGAGAGCGATCTGGACCGAGGAAAACAAATTCAAGGCGTGGCTCGAAGTCGAGCTGTGCGCCTGCGAGGCGTGGGTAGAGCTCGGCGTCATCCCGCGCGAGGACGTCGCAGCGCTGCGCGCGAACGCGACGTTCGACATTGACCGCATCAACGAGATCGAGCTGGAAACCCGGCACGACGTCATCGCCTTCACGCGCGCGGTGTCCGAGACCGTCGGACCGGAGCGCAAGTGGGTGCACTACGGCCTGACGTCCACGGACGTCGTCGACACGGCGATGGGCTACCTGCTCCGCCAAGCGAACGAAATCCTCGTCAAAGACATCGAAAACTTCATCGAGATCCTGCGCGGCCAAGCGGTGACGTACAAGGACACGGTCATGATGGGCCGCACGCACGGCGTCCATGCCGAGCCGACGACGTTCGGGCTGAAGCTGGCGCTGTGGCACGAAGAGATGAAGCGGAACCTGGAGCGGTTCCATCATGCGGCGAATGGCGTGCAGTTCGGCAAAATCTCCGGCGCCGTCGGCACGTACGCGAACATCGATCCGTTCGTCGAGGAATTCACGTGCCGCAAGCTCGGCATCACGCCGGCGCCGATCTCGACGCAGACGCTGCAGCGCGACCGCCACGCGGAATACATGGCGACACTGGCCTTGATCGCCACGTCGCTCGATAAGTTCGCGACGGAGATCCGCGCCCTGCAGAAGAGCGAGTTCCGCGAGGTGGAGGAGCCGTTCGCGAAGGGCCAGAAGGGCTCGTCCGCGATGCCGCACAAACGCAACCCGATCGGCTGCGAGAACATCTCCGGCCTCTCGCGCGTCATCCGCGGCCATATGCTGACGGCGTACGAGAACGTGACGCTGTGGCACGAGCGCGACATCAGCCACTCGTCGGCGGAGCGCGTCATTCTGCCGGACGCGACGATGCTGCTGAACTACATGCTGAACCGCCTCGGCAACATCATCAAGAACCTGACGGTGTTCCCGGAGAACATGAAGCGCAACATGCAGCGCACGTTCGGCGTGCCGTTCTCCGGCCGCGTCATGACGAAGCTCATCGACAAAGGCTTCAGCCGCGAGCAGGCGTACGACACCGTGCAGCCGCGCGCGATGCAGGCGTGGGAAGAGCAGCGCCAATTCCGCGACATCATCGAATCGACGCCGGAGATCACGAGCAAGCTGACCCCGGACGAGATCGCCGACTGCTTCAATCCGGCGTGGCATCTGAAGCACGTGGATACGATTTTTAAGCGGCTTGAGCTTATTTAAAAAGCATACTCCGCATGAGAAAACGTCTTCCGATCGCTGTTGTACCCGAATTTTTTTGAACGTAACCTTTTAAAGGTGAAATTTCGGGTACAAAGGCGAGCGCTAACGCTTCTACAGACTGTTTTCTCCTGCTACGTACAAAACTTTTAAAAACTCAAGCCCTAACTGGGGAGAGGGAGAGAGACCATGACAAAAGCGTTATCCACGGCCGCGGAGTATGTGAAGGCGCCGCTGTTGTACAAAGGCAAGGTGCGCGAGCTGTACGATTTGGGCGAGCACTTCCTGATCGTCGTGACGGACCGCATCAGCGCTTTTGACTATGTGCTGGATCCGGCCGTGCCGGAGAAGGGGAACGTGCTGAACCGGCTGTCGGCGTTCTGGTTCGAGCAGACGGCGGATATGATGGCCAATCACGTCGTGCACACGGACGTGTACAAGCTCGGCGAGCTCGTGACCGAGCCGGAGCTGCTGAAGAACCGCATCATGGTGACGAAGAAGGCGGAGCGCATCGACATCGAGTGCGTCGTCCGCGGCTACATCACCGGCGGCGGCTGGCGGCAATACGAGAAGACGCAAGCGATCAACGGCATCGAGCTGCCGGCCGGCCTGCGCAAGAACGAGCGGTTCCCCGAGCCGCTGTTCACGCCGGCGGCGAAGAACGACGTCGGGCATGACGAGGATATCCCGTTCGCCCGCATGCAGGAGCTGGTCGGCGCCGAGCTAGCCGAAGAGCTGCGCGACCAGAGCATCCGCCTCTACGAGTTCGCCCGTGATTTCTGCGACGAGCGCGGCATCATCCTGGCGGACTGCAAGTTCGAATTCGGCCTCGTCGACGGGCAGGTCATCCTGATTGACGAGATCTTCACGCCGGACTCGTCCCGGTTCTGGGCGAAGGCCAACTACGCCTACGACATCGAGATCGACAGCATGGACAAAGAACCGGTCCGCACGTACCTGGTCGGCTCCGACTGGGACCGCAATAGCAAACCGGCGCCGCTGCCGCAATCGGTCGTCGACGCGACAACGAACCGCTACCTGGCGATCTACGAAGCACTGACCGGCAAGCCGCTCCACTAAAGCAAACCCGCGGGACAAGCACAGATGTCCGCATCCCATACAAGCGCAGGCGGCGCAGCCGCGCAAGCTAAGAACTGCCGCAAGCGGACGCAAGCCCGCAAGCAAGCAAAACCGCCGCAAGCGGCGCAAGCCCGCGCAGCGCGCAGGGTGCTCCCCAGAGCATCCTGCAAAATGTTTTATCGGATGGGTGGAGCAAATAAGCGGTTTGTCGAGCCGAAGAGCGCCAGCGATCGCCTTTGAACGCGGGAAACAACCGAAGGTTATTGTTTAAGTTTCCCGCTGTTCAACAGCGACGAAGGCCGACAAATCCGCGTTTTGCTGAATGCTCCCATCCAGAACTAACATTTCCAGGAGGCGACCCCCCTAATGAAGGCTAAAGTCTACGTCACGATCAAAGAAAACGTGCTCGATCCGCAAGGCAGCGCCGTGCAAGGCGCCCTGCACACGATGGGCTTCGAGGAAGTCGGCAAAGTCAGCATCGGCAAATTTTTGGAGCTGGACCTGGACACGTCCGACCGCGCGGAAGCGGAAGCGCGTTTGACCGCGATGTGCGAGAAGCTGCTCGCGAACACGGTCGTCGAAGATTTCCGCTTTGAATTGGAGGGGTAACACGATGAAATTCGCGGTACTCGTATTTCCGGGCTCCAACTGCGACATCGACTGCTACAAGGCGGTCGAGGACACGATCGGCCAAGAGGTCGACTACGTTTGGCACACGGCGACGGACCTGTCCGGCTATGACGCGATTCTCGTGCCCGGCGGCTTCTCGTACGGCGACTACCTGCGCTGCGGCGCGATCGCGCAATTCGCGCCGGTCATGAACGAAGTGGTGAAGGCGGCGGAAGCCGGCAAGTACGTCCTCGGCATCTGCAACGGGTTCCAAATCCTGACGGAAGCGGGGCTGCTCCCGGGTGCGCTGCTGCGCAACACGGGCATGAAATTCATCTGCCGCCAGACGCCGCTCGAAGTCGTGAACAACGCGACGGCGTTCACGAACCAATACGCGCCGAGCGAGATCATCAACATCCCGATCGCGCACGGCGAGGGCAACTACTACTGCGACGACGAGACGCTCGCGCGGCTCGAAGCGAACAACCAGATCGTCTTCCGCTATGCGGGCGACGAGCATAACCCGAACGGCTCGCTCCGCAACATCGCCGGCGTCAGCAACGAGCGCGGCAACGTGGTCGGCATGATGCCGCATCCGGAGCGCGCGGTCAGCCAGCTGCTCGGCTCGGAGGACGGCAAACGGATGTTTACATCGATTTTGAACGCATGGAGGGAACAGCATGGCGCAGCAGTTAACGGCTAAGGAGCCGACGGCGGAACAAATCGCGGATCAGCGCATTTACACGCAATTCGGCGTGACGGATTACGAATACGAGCTCATTTGCGGATTCCTCGGACGCCAGCCGAACTACACCGAGATCGGCGTGTTCAGCGTAATGTGGTCGGAGCACTGTTCCTATAAGAACTCCAAGAAGATTCTGAAGAAGTTCCCCGTCACGGGACCGAAGGTGCTCATGGGGCCGGGCGAAGGCGCGGGCATCGTGGACATCGGGGACAACCAGGCGGTCGTGTTCAAGATCGAATCGCATAACCATCCGTCCGCGGTCGAGCCGTACCAAGGCGCGGCGACGGGCGTCGGCGGGATCATCCGCGACATTTTCTCGATGGGCGCGCGGCCGGTCGCGCTGCTGAACAGCCTTCGTTTCGGCAACCTGGAGAACGCGCGCGTCAAATATCTGTTCGAGCACGTCGTCGGCGGCATCGCCGGCTACGGCAACTGCATCGGCATCCCGACGGTGGCGGGCGAAGTCATGTTCGACGAGAGCTACGAGGGCAACCCGCTCGTCAACGCGATGTGCGTCGGCCTTATCGATCACGATAAAATCCAGCGCGGCGTCGCCAAGGGCGTCGGCAACCCGGTCTTCTACGTCGGGCCGGCCACGGGCCGCGACGGCATCCACGGCGCGACGTTCGCGTCCGTCGAGCTGTCCGAGGAATCCGAAGAGAAGCGCACGGCCGTGCAAGTCGGCGATCCATTCATGGAGAAGCTCGTCATGGAAGCGACGCTCGAGCTGATCAACGCGGGGATCGTCGTCGGCATTCAGGACATGGGCGCGGCGGGCCTGACATGCTCCAGCGCGGAGATGGCGTCCAAGGCGGGCAACGGCCTCGAGCTGTACCTCGACGAGGTGCCGCAGCGCGAGGAAGGCATGACGCCGTACGAAATGATGCTGTCCGAGTCGCAGGAGCGGATGCTGTTCGTCGTCGAGCCGCAGCACGAAGCGCAGGCGCAGGAGATTTTCGACCGCTGGGGCATCATCTGCGTGAAAGTCGGCAAAGTCACGGACGACGGCCGTCTCCGTCTGTTCCACCAAGGCGAGGAAGTGGCGAATATGCCGGTCAAGGCGCTTGTCGACGAGTGCCCGATGTACGACAAGCCGTCCCAAGAGCCTGCTTATTTCGCGGCCAACGCGGCGATCGATACGGCGGCGAATCCGGAAGTGACCGACCTGACGGGCGCGCTTGAGAAAGTGCTCGCTTCCCCGACGGTGGCCAGCAAGGAATGGGTCTATAACCAATACGACTATATGGTGCGCACGAGCACGGCCGTGCAGCCGGGCTCCGACGCGGCGGTCGTGACGATCCGCGGCACGCGCAAGGCGCTCGCGATGACGACGGACTGCAACGGCCGCTACGTGTACCTCGATCCAGAGGTCGGCGGCCAAATCGCCGTCGCGGAAGCGGCGCGCAACATCGTCTGCTCCGGCGCGGAGCCGCTCGCGATCACGGACAACCTGAACTTCGGCAACCCGGAGAAGCCGGAAGTGTTCTGGCAGCTCGAGAAAGCCGCGGACGGCATCTCCGAAGCATGCCGCGTGCTGGACACGCCGGTCATCGGCGGCAACGTCAGCTTGTACAACGAGAACGCGAAGGGCGCGATCTACCCGACGCCGGTCATCGGCATGGTCGGGCTCGTGCAGGACGTCGATCACATCACGACGCAAGCTTTCAAGGCCGAGGGCGACGTCATCATCCTCGCGGGCGAGACGAAGCATGAGTTCGGCGGCAGCGAGCTGCAATACGTGCTGAACGGCAAGAGCGAAGGCCGTCCGCCGCAGATCGACCTCGCGGTCGAGAAGAAGCTGCAGCAGGGCGTGCTCGGCGCGATCAAGCAAGGGCTCGTCGCTTCGGCGCACGACCTGTCGGAAGGCGGCCTGGCCGTCGCGCTCGCGGAATCCGCGATCAGCGGCAAGCTCGGCGCCGAAGTCAACGTCGTGACCGGCCTGCGCGCCGACGCCGCGCTGTTCAGCGAATCCCAATCCCGCATCCTGCTTTCGGCGAAAGCGGACCAAGCGGACAAGCTTACGCAATACTTGACGGAGCAAGGCGTGCCGAATGCGGTTATCGGCGCCGTACGCAGCAACGGACTGGTCATCAACATCAACGGCAAACCGGGCGTCAACGCCTCGGTTGAGCAACTGGAGAAGGTCTGGAAGGATGCGATTCCATGTCTGATGAAATAAAACGGCTGCCGAAGCTGTGGACGGGCGATCATTACAACGAAGGCATCGGCCGCGACGATATATTCGATAAGCTGCGCGAGGAGTGCGGGGTGTTCGGTGTGTTTGGCATACCGCACGCCTGCACGCTCGGCTACTACGGCCTCCACGCCCTGCAGCACCGGGGCGAGGAGAGCGCGGGGCTGGCCGCGGTGGAATCGGCCACCGGGCATTTCTCGTATCACCGCGGCATGGGGCTCGTCAAGGAAGTATTCGATCAGACGAAGCTGGAAGGGCTGCCGGGCGACCGCGTCATCGGCCACGTCCGCTATTCGACGGCGGGCGAGAGCCGGCTGGCGAACGCGCAGCCGCTGATCTTCAAGTACCGCGACGGCGACCTCGCCGTGGCGACGAACGGCAACATCGTGAATGCGCCGTCCATCCGCAAGGAGCTCGAGAGCCAGGGATCGATCTTCCAGACGACGAGCGACACCGAGGTCATCGCGCATTTGATCGCGCGGTCGAGCAAGGACTTCGTCAGCGCGGCGAAGGATGCGCTGCAGCGGATCATCGGCGGCTTCGCGTTCTTGCTCATGACGAACGACAAGCTGCTCGTCGCGTCCGATCCGCACGGCCTGCGCCCGCTCGTCATGGGCCGGCTGGGCGAAGGCTACGTGTTCGCGTCGGAGACGTGCGCGCTCGAGACCGTCGGCGCCGCGTACGAGCGCGACGTGCAGCCGGGCGAGCTGCTGGTGCTTGACCGCGACGGCCTGCGCGTCGACCGCTTCGAGCGGCTGGAGCGCCGCGCGACGTGCGCGATGGAGTACATTTACTTCGCGCGTCCCGACAGCGACATCAACGGCATCAACCTGCATTCCGCCCGCAAACGGATGGGCCGCCAGCTGGCGCTGGAATCGTTCATCGACGCGGACATCGTGACGGGCGTGCCGGATTCCAGCATCTCCGCGGCGATCGGCTACGCCGAGCAGACGGGCATCCCGTACGAGCTCGGGCTGATCAAGAACAAATACACGGGCCGGACGTTCATCCAGCCGTCCCAAGAGCTGCGCGAGAAGGGCGTGAAGATGAAGCTCTCCGCCGTACGCAAGGTCGTGGAAGGCAAACGCGTCGTCATGATCGACGATTCCATCGTGCGCGGCACGACGTCCCTGCGAATCGTCAACATGCTCCGCGAAGCGGGCGCGACCGAGGTGCATGTGTGCATCACGTCGCCGCCGTTCAAGAACCCGTGCTACTACGGCATCGACACGCCGGACCGCAAGGAGCTGATCGCGTCGCAGAAGACGGTGGAAGAGATCCGTCAGGCGATCAACGCGGACTCCCTGTATTTCCTGAGCAATGAAGGCTTCGTCGAGGCGGTCGGCGGCAATGACGGCGAGTATAACCGCGGCATGTGCCTGGCATGCTTCGATAACGATTATCCGACGCCGGTCGATCCGACGTCCGAGAAAAGCTGCAGCTGCTAAGGGCGCTTCGGCGATTGCGGCGGCCTGCGGTCGACATGGGTCTCCGATCGCTGTTGTAGATGGATTAGTTGATTGAATTTTAGCAAGGAATTAATCCATCTACAAAGGCGACCGCTGAAGGTGATTGGTTTGCATTCACTGTCGGAAGACAGGGAATGCAGCATTCACCTATCGCTTCTACGACTCCATGTTGACCTCCGGCCGCCTCATCGGCTTTGGTGACCGTGTAGCTTGCGCTGCTTCTGCGAGCTGCCGCTTATTTGAACATGACAACACCTTTTGCGAGCGTGACTCGCATTTACCCCATATAGACTAACCCGGAATACCGGAAGCGGGACGGTCCCGCAAAAACGTTGAAGGAGCTGACTTAAGGCGTGGCAGAAGCGTATAAACAAGCCGGCGTTGACATCGCGGCAGGCAACGAAGCGGTCGAACGGATGAAGAAGCACGTGAAGAAGACGTTCCGCCCGGAAGTGCTGACGGACCTCGGCGGGTTCGGCGCGTTGTTCGGCCTGAACAAGGACAAGTACGAGGAGCCGGTGCTCGTGTCCGGCACGGACGGCGTGGGCACGAAGCTGAAGGTCGCGTTCGCGATGGACAAGCATGACACGATCGGCATCGACGCGGTCGCCATGTGCGTGAATGACATCGTCGTGCAGGGCGCGGAGCCGCTGTTCTTCCTCGACTACCTGGCGTGCGGCAAGGTCGAGCCGGCCAAGATCGAAGCGATCGTCAAGGGCATCTCCGACGGCTGCGTGCAGTCCGGCTGCGCCCTGATCGGCGGCGAGACGGCCGAAATGCCGGGCATGTACCAAGGCGACGAATACGACATCGCGGGCTTCACGGTCGGCATCGTGGACAAGAAGAAGATCATCGACGGCAAGGCGATTCAGCCGGGCGACGTGGTGCTCGGTCTCGCTTCGAGCGGCATCCACAGCAACGGTTACTCCCTCGTTCGCCGCCTGCTGGTCGACGGCTCCGGCTACGGCCTGAATGACAAGCTGCCGGAGCTCGGCGGCGAGAAGACGCTGGGCGAGATCATCCTCGAGCCGACGCGCATCTACGTGAAATCGGTGCTCGAGCTGATCAACCGCGTGACGGTGAAAGGCATGGCGCACATCACGGGCGGCGGCTTCATCGAGAACATTCCGCGCGTCCTGCCGGATGGTGTGAACGTAGACATCACGCCCGGCTCCTGGCCGATTCATCCGGTGTTCAAGCTGATGCAGGCCAAAGGCGGCATTTCGGACCGCGACATGTTCACGACGTTCAACATGGGCGTCGGCATGGTCGTCGTGGTCGGCGCCGAGCAAGCCGAGGAAGCGCTGCGCGCCGCGAAGGAACTGGGCGAGGACGCGTACATCATCGGCCAAGTGACTTCGGGCAGCAAGATCGTGACGTTCGGAGGAGCCGAACTGTAATGACGGCCGCAATGCGCGTCGCCGTCTTCGCCTCGGGCGGCGGGAGCAATTTCCAAGCGCTTGCCGAGGCGGCCCGGGACGGGGCGTTCCCCGCGGACATCGCGCTGCTCGTCTGCGACAAGCCGGCGGCGCAGGTCGTGCGGCGCGCGGAAGCGCTCGGCGTGCCGACGCATCTCTTCGACCCGAAGGCGTACGCTTCCCGCGAAGCGTGCGAAGAAGAGCTGGTCGGCCTCCTGAAGCGGGAGGGCATCGAGCTGGTCGTGCTTGCCGGGTACATGCGGCTCATCACCAGCGTGCTCCTGAAGCCGTACGAAGGGCGGATGATCAACGTACATCCTTCGCTGCTGCCCGCGTTCCCGGGCGTGCGGGCGATCCGCCAGGCGCTGGAATACGGCGTCAAGCTGACGGGGGTCACGGTGCACTTCGTGGACGGCGGCATGGACACGGGACCGATCATTGCCCAGCGGGCGGTCGAGGTGGCGGACGGCGATACGGAAGAGACGCTGGCCGCGCGGATACATGCGGTCGAGCACGAGCTGCTGCCGCTGGCGGTGCGGAGCATCGCCGAAGGACGCGTGACGTTGGACGGTCGCAAGGTGACGGTACGGCGCGGGTAACGCGCACGATGACGGGATACGAGAAAGGACGACGAACGAATCATGAGCGATGTACACGAAATTGCTTTGCGATATGGCATGAACCCCCACCAGAAGGAAGCGAAGATCTACGCCGCGGACGGCCAGGCGCTGCCGCTGACCGTCGTGAACGGCGACCCCGGCTTCATTAACTTGCTCGACGCGCTGAACGCGTACCAGCTCGTACGCGAGCTGCGCCAGGCGACCGGCTTGCCGGCGGCGGCTTCGTTCAAGCACGTGAGCCCGGCTGGCGTGGCTGTGTATGCACCGCTCTCGCCGGAGCTGGCGAAGGCGTACTTCGTCGGCGGCATGGAGCTGTCGGAGCTCGCGACCGCTTATGCGCGCGCGCGCGGCGCCGACCGGATGTCCTCGTTCGGAGATGCGGCCGCGCTCAGCGACGTGGTGGACGCCTCCACGGCGCAGCTGCTGAAGCGCGAAGTGTCCGATCTCGTCGTGGCGCCGGGCTATACGCCTGAAGCGCTCGACATCCTGAAGCAGAAGAAGGGCGGCAAGTACCTGATTCTGCAGATCGATCCGGACTACGTGCCGGATCCGGTCGAGACGCGCACGCTGTTCGGCATGAAGCTGCAGCAGGAGCGCAACAACGCCGTGCCGGACGCGTCGGTGTTCGACAAGATCGTGACGGCGAACAAAGAACTGCCGGACAACGCGAAGCGCGACCTGCTCGTCGCGCTCATCACGCTGAAATACACGCAATCCAACTCCATCTGCTACGCGCTGGACGGCCAGACGATCGGCATCGGCGCCGGCCAGCAGTCGCGCATTCACTGCACGCGCCTCGCGGGCGACAAGGCGGACCGCTGGTATCTCCGGCAGCATCCGGCCGCGCTGAACATGAAGTTCCGCGAAGGCTTGGCGCGCGCGGAGCAGAACAACGCGATCGACCTGTGGCTGGAGGACGAAGTCACGCCGGTCGAACAGGCTGCATGGGAGCGCTGCTTCGAGGAAGTGCCGGCGCGTCTGACGCGCGAACAGAAGCGCGAATGGCTGAACGGCCTGCAGGGCGTGTCCTACGGCTCCGACGCATTCCTGCCGTTCCGCGACAATCTCGACCGGGCCAGCCGCAGCGGCGTGAAATACGTCATTCAAGCGGGCAGCTCGCTGCGCGACGAAGAAGTCGTGCAGGCGGCGAATGATTACGGTATGGTGATGGTCTACTCGGGCGTACGCCTGTTTCATCACTGAGTTCGCGCTTCCGAAGTCATGGTGTACCGCTGACGGTGCACCGGCTTCGGGCTTCGCGCAACACTTCAATCTAGGAGGCGACGAGAGTGTCCACGAATACAACGACCAAGTGGCAAACGCTGGCGGAAGCGACCGTCCAGCGCTTGCAAGCGAACAGCTATCCGGGACGCGGCATCGTGATCGGCTTGACGCCCGACGCGACGCGCTACGTGCAGGTGTACTGGATCATGGGGCGCAGCGAGAACAGCCGCAACCGCGTCTTCATTCCGGAAGCGAACGGATTCCTGCGCACGGAAGCGCGCGATCCGGCGAAGCTGACCGACCCGTCGCTGATTATCTATTATCCGCTTCGCCACGAGGGCGGCGCGCATATCGTGACGAACGGCGATCAGACCGACACGATCTGGGAAGCGATCAAATCGGGCGGCACGTTCGAGCAGGCGCTCGCCAAGCGGACGTACGAGCCGGATCCGCCGAACTTCACGCCGCGCATCTCGGGCATCGTCGACCTGAACGACGCGCAGAACGCGTACAAGCTGTCGATTCTGAAGTCCAGCGAGAACGACGAGTCGCAGACGAAACGGCAATATTTCCACTATGAGCGGGCAATCGCGGGCTACGGCCACTTCATCTCCACGTACGTGGGCGACGGCAACCCGCTGCCGTCGTTCGCCGGCGAGCCGCAGGTGGCGCCGCTGTTCGACGACGAGGACGAGACGGCGCGGTTCTACTGGAACCTGCTGAACGACGACAACAAAATCTCCCTGCTCGTCAAGACGATCCGGATCGCGGACGGCGAGACGAAGCTGACGGTCGTGAACCGGCCGGCCGAAGGAGGCGCGTAACCGATGCGGATCATGGTCATCGGCGGCGGCGGGCGCGAGCATGCGATCGTCTGGGCGCTGAGCAAGAGCGACAAGGTCCATAAACTCTACTGCGCGCCGGGCAACGCGGGCATCGCGGAGCTGGCGGAATGCGTGCCGATCCCGGTCGGCCGGTTCGGCGATCTCATTCAATTCGCCTGCGACAACGAAGTGGATCTCGTCGTGGTCGGGCCGGACGATCCGCTGGCGGACGGCATCGTCGATGCGTTCGAGGAACGCCAGATTCCGGTATACGGCCCGCGGAAGAACGCGGCGGAGATCGAAGGCAGCAAGATTTTCATGAAAAACCTGCTGAAGAAGTACGGCATCCCGACGGCCAAGTACGAGACGTTCACGGACTACGAGTCCGCGCTCGCGTACCTGCGGGAGCAGCAGGCGCCGATCGTCATCAAAGCGGACGGCCTCGCGGCGGGCAAAGGCGTCACGGTCGCCTACTCCATGGAGGAAGCGGAAGCGGCGCTGCAGGGCATGATGGTCGACAAGGTGTTCGGCGAATCCGGCGGCCGCGTCGTCATCGAGGAATTCCTCGAGGGGCAGGAAATGTCCATCCTGGCGTTCGTTGACGGCGAGACGGTGCGCGCGATGGTGCCGGCGCAGGACCATAAGCCTGCGTACGACAACGACAAAGGGCCGAATACCGGCGGCATGGGCACGTATTCCCCGCTGCCGCATATCGACCCGGCGCTCGTCGAGGACGCGATCGAGACCATCATCAAGCCGACGGCGAAGGCGATGGTCAGCGAAGGCCGCCCGTTCCGCGGCGTGCTGTTCGCGGGGCTCATGATCACGAAGCAGGGCGTGAAGACGATCGAATTCAACGCGCGCATGGGCGATCCCGAGACGCAGGTCGTGCTGCCGCGCCTGAAGACCGATCTGCTCGATATCCTCCTCGCGTCGCTGAACGGCCGGCTGGATCAGCTCGACATCGAATGGAGCGACGAGGCTGCGGTCTGCGTCATCGCCGCATCCGAAGGCTACCCAGGCTCGTATCCGAAAGGGCTGCCGATCGCCGGGCTGGACGCCGCCAAGGCGCAAGGCGCGCTCGTCTTCCACGCCGGCACGGCGCTGAAGGACGGAGAGATCGTCACGAGCGGCGGCCGCGTGCTCGGCATCGTCGGCCGCGGCCGCGACATCGCGGAGGCGCGCGCCCGCGCGTACGAAGCCGTGTCGGTCATCTCCTTCGACGGCATGCACTGCCGGAGCGACATCGCCGCGAAGGCGCTTCGCGGCTAAAGCAGGCGGAAGGGGCGCGCCGTTGTGATGCGCGCTGCTGTGATGTGCGCTGCCGCAATAGGGGCATCTTTAAGTTTTATAGGAAAGCCCGTCGAGCTCGGCTCGGCAGGCTTTTTTCGCGTTCCGCGAGCGGGAGACGAGAGACGAGGTAGAGAGAGGAGCGGAAGAGCTGCGAGACGAGCGTCGCCAATCCTGCTGTAAGCTTCCATGTTTTTTCATAGATTTGCTGCCCCTCCAGGCTTAGAGATCTCATGCAAACAGTGAAATCTAGCGGAAAGCCCTATTCGTAAGCTGATTATAAGGTGCTATGGGAGCGGTTTCAATGAGCGGAATCCGAAGAAGAAATGGACTTTTGTGATCTCTCCGGCTCTCAGCGGTTAATAAGGGGGACGCGGCTGCCGGTATTTTCCGGGCCGGTGTTACTTCTTTGTAACGACTCGGGATTCCGGTTCCGGTACGATGGGGAGAAGATCGAACCGAAAACGACGCTTAGGGGAGTGCAGCATGCGACTGAGGGGAAACGGCCGCGGCAAGCGGCGTTTAGCCGTTTCGATATTGGCAACGATGATGATAGGCAGTGCGCTCGCCGGATGCAGCCTGCGTCCAGCCGGGGGAGCCGCCGGCGTGCAGACGGGCGACGCGGGGGTCTGCGCGGACGGCGCAGGCCAAAGCCCAGGCCAAGACGCCGTGTCCCGGGTGCAGGTGCCGGTGAAGGGCGCGGACGGAGAGTCGGTGTGCCGGGATATTCTAGGGCCGCCGGCCGTCGGCGGCGCGGCCGGCGGCCAGGCGGGAGCGGGAAGCGCGGCGCAGCCGGGCGGCGCCGGGAACGGCGTGAACGCCGGCGGCAGCGGGGACGAGAAGCCGGGGACCGGGAACGGAACGAACGCCGGTGGAAGCGGGGACGAGAAGCCGGGGACCGGGAACGGAGCGAACGCCGGCGGGAGCGGGGACGAGAAGCCCGGGTCCGGGAACGGAGCGAATGCCGGTGGAAGCGGGGACGCGAAGCCGGGGACCGGGAACGGCGCGAACGCAGCCGGCAACGGGAAGCCGCAGAAGCCGGTGCCGCCGGTTACGCTGGACCGGCCGACCCAGCCCGCGGCGGCTTACGGCGGCCCGGACGGCGCCAAGCTGGTCGCGCTGACGTTCGACGACGGCCCGGATAATAAATATACGCCGAAGATTTTGGATATCTTGAAAGCCAAGCACGTGCACGCGACGTTCTTCACGGTCGGCACGCAGGTGAAGCGCTACGGCGCCGTCATGAAGCGAATCGTGCAGGAAGGCAGCGAGATCGGCAATCACAGCTATTCGCACACGGATCTGTCCAAGCTTGACAGCACTCATATAATGAATCAAATTAAATGGACGGATACCTTGATCCGGAAGCAGGCCGGTTACGTACCGCGCCTCGTGCGCGCGCCGTACGGCGCGTCGTCGCCGCAGCTGAAGCGGATCGTGGCGGACAACGGACGTTCGTTGGTGTTTTGGACCGTGGACACGCGCGACTGGGAAGGCGTGCCGGTGGCCGCGATGCGGGCCCACGTGAACAAGAACACGCATCCCGGCGGCATCATTCTCATGCACTCGTTCGGCAGCAAGCATCTCGCCAATACGGTGGAGCTGCTGCCGCTCGTGATCAAGGATTTGCAAGCGAAGGGCTATACGCTCGTCACCGTCAGCGAGCTGCTGGACGCGAAGGTGAGGCACGCGGCCGGGAAGGCGAACGGCGCGGCCGGGAAGCATGCCGGCGGCGCCAAGGGCAGTGCCGCGGGCGGCGGCGCCGGCAAGAGCGGCGCGGACGCGCAAGGCGCAGCCGCGGCGGGAAGCGGCAGCGCGGCCGGAAACGGCGAAGCCGGGAAGGACGCCGGCGGCGCCGCAAGCCAAGCCGGAGCGTAAAGCGCCCGGCGCGAACGCGAGCGGCGGTCCCGGCATAGCCCGCGCGGCCACCCGCGCATGGAAGGAAGAGCGAAAGGAGTACATGCATGCGGTTTCGACGACATTTCATACGGAAGGCGCTCTTGCTCGGCGGGCTGGCTTCCTTGCTGCTGGCCGCAGGCTGCCAGTATACGACGACGCCGGCGGATTTGCTGATAGCGCCGAAGCCGGTGCCGGAGAACGCGGCGCTGACGGACGCGCTGCATACGATTTTGCCGCTGCAGGCGAAGCTGTCGGTCGTGACGCACGAGGACGCCAACTCGGCGATTTTGCAGCTGGACGGCGACGGGGACGGCCGGAAAGAGGCCTTCGTCGTCTTCGCCGACGAGAGCGGCACGCAGCGCGTGATGGTGCTGGAGCAGACGTCCGGCGGCTGGCGGGAGCGGTTCACGTTCGCGGAGACGTCTACCTATGGCGTCGACGTGCTGCGCGCCGCGGATCTCGACGGCGACGGCGTGCCCGAGGTGATGATCGGGTGGAACCAGTTCGGCGAGCCGCAGCATATTTTGACGCTGTATCATATCGGCCGGACAGCCGGTCAGAAGGGGGCGCCGAGACCGCTCGCGGAGCTGCCGTACGACACGATGGGCATCGGCGACGCCGATGGGGACGGCCGTCCCGAGATCGGCCTGATTCAGCTCCAGCGGCTGAAGCTGACCGCCGGGATCGACATCTACCGGTTCGCGGACGGCGAAGCCGCGAAGCTGGCGTCCGCCCCGCTCGACGGGTCGGTCAACGCCTACCTGCAGGTGAAGCTCGGCCAGCTCGCGCCCGGCCAATACGGCGTCGTGGGGGATGCCGCGATCGGCACGAATTCGTCGACCACGACGATGCTCGCCTGGGAGGACGGGGCGCTCGCGCGGATCTATCCGCCGAAATCCCCGGGCGACGAGAACGTGCAGACGAACGCGAACGCGGTGCTGAGCGGCGACGCCAACGGGGACGGGATGCTCGACATCCCGCAGCTGACCGAGGCGCCGGGGCAAGCGGACGGCGTGCCGTACAGCGATCTGCTGTGGATCGAGGTCGACAAGCAGTGGGACGGCCAAGGCGGCTTCCTCACCGTCGCGAGACGGTACGCGGACGCGGGCAATGCCTACGCGATCCAGATTCCGGACGAATGGACCGGGTTCACGTTCCGGCGTCCGGCAGGCGGCGGCCCGAGCGACATCGCGCTCGACGCGTACGACGAGGAAACCGGCCAGCGGGCCGAGGTGCTGACGGTGCGGGCCGCGGCGCTCGACGCCTGGGACGACCGAGAAGGCGAGCTTCAGGCGGACGACGTCCGCTACCTGAAGCTTGGCACGGCGGACGGGCTCGTCTATTACGCCGTATGGCACGACAAGCTGCAGGAGGGCGGCAGGCTGACCACCGCGGGGCCGGGAAGCTTTCCGCCGGACGAAGCGGAGATGAAGCGCTTGTTCAAGCTGCTGACGCCGTAGCGAGACCTAGGGATGATTGCGAAAGGGGGACTGCCGCATGCGGATATTATTTTTGGAGGATGAAGAGGCGATTCGCGGGTTCGTCCGCATTAATCTGAAACGCAACGGCATGGAGGTGACGGAGGCCGAGGACGGGGAGACCGCGCTCGCGCTGGCGCAAGCGGCCGTGCCGCCGTTCGATATCGCCTTGCTGGACGTGATGCTGCCGACGATCAGCGGATTCGAGGTGTGCGAGCAGCTGCGGCGGCTGTTCCCGCGGATGGGCATCATCATGCTGACGGCGAAGACGCAGGAGGAAGACAAAATCCGCGGGCTCGAGCTCGGCGCCGACGACTACGTGCAGAAGCCGTTCAGTCCCGGCGAGCTCATCGCCCGGCTGCATGCGCTGAAGCGGCGCATGATGCCGTACGCCGAGGAGCCGGCGGGCGCCGAGGGCAGCGCCGGCGGCGCTGCGGGCGGCGCCGCGGCGGCCGAAGGCGCCTCCGGCGGCAGCACCGAAGCGGGCAGCACCGCGCCCGGCCAGGGCGGCGCCGCCGCGGAGCTTCGCGCGGCCTCGCCAGGCGCATCCGGCGCCGGCGCCGTGAGCGGCCCCGGCGGCACCGCGCCCGGCGAAGCCGCCGCCGATCCGGACGCGCCGCTGTCCGCCGGCTCGCGGCGCCAGGCCAAGCCCGGCGATATCGCCTCCGGGCCGTTTCTTCTTTCCGCGTCGGAACGCCGCCTCTGGAAGGATAACGTCGAGATCGTGCTGACGCCGACGGAATGGACGCTCGTGAAGCTGCTGATGGAGCGGGAAGGCGAAGGCTTGAGCCGCGACGATATTTTGAACGCGGTCTGGGGCCGCCACTACGTCGGCGATCTGAAGATCGTGGACGTGAACATCCGGCGCATCCGGCAGAAGATCGAGGTGCAGCCGTCCGATCCCAAGCACATCGAGACGCTGTGGGGCTATGGCTACCGCTGGAACCGGGACGGGGGGCCATGAGGAGCACCACCCTTCGCGCACGGCTCGTCCGGAGTTACGGCGTGCTCATCGTGCTCGTCGTCGTCATGCTCGGCTCCCTGTTCGGCACGCTCGTCTGGAATTACTACTACTCCAGCGCGGTCAGCTCCGTGCTGCAGCGGGCGCAGACGGAAGCGGCGCTGCATAACCGGCAGATCGCGGACGAGCCGACGAAGGAGCAGTCGCGCTACATGCTGCAAAACATGGCCGTCGGCTCGGCGCATCTCCAGCTGCTGACCGGCTCCGGCCAGCTCATCGTCGACAGCGACGGCTTCGACGGCAGCGGCAAAATCATCGACACCCCCGACGTCCGCGCCGCCCAGGTGCGCGACAAGGGCATCTGGCGCGGGCGCGATCCGGTCACCCACGAACGGATCATCGCGGTGACGCTGCCCGTCAAGAACGGCGCGCGCATCGCGGCCATGTTCCGCTACACCGCGTCGCTCTCGACGGTGGACCGGATCATCGCCAATATCCTGTGGCTGACGGTGCTGGTGGGCTCGACCGTCGTGCTGCTCTTCTTCACGATGAGCGTGCTGATCGCGAACCGGATCGCCCGCCCGATCCGCAACCTGACGAAGGTCGCGGAGAAGATGGCGGAGGGCGACTGGACCCGCCGCGCCGCGTTGCGCGACCGCGACGAGATCGGCCGGCTCGCGGAGACGCTGAACACGATGGCCTCCGAGCTGACGCGGCGGGAGAAGCTGAAGGAGGATTTCATCTCCTCCATCTCCCATGAGCTCCGTACGCCGCTCACGTCCATCAAGGGGTGGAGCGAGACGCTCGCCTCCGGCGATCCCACGGACGTGGAGGAGCTGAACCTCGGCCTCGCGATCATCGACCGCGAGACGGTGCGGCTGTCCGGCCTCGTCGAGGACCTGCTCGACTTCTCCAAGCTGTATGCCAAGAGCATCGTGCTCCACCCCGAGGTGCTGGACGTCCGCCGGACGCTCGAGGAGACGCTCCGGCAGTTCGAAGCCCGCGGGCAGCGGGAATCCGTGACGATCCGCGGCGAGCTCGGCGACGAGGAGCTGACGGCGAAGGTGGATGCCAACCGGATGAAGCAGGTGTTCATCAACGTGCTGGACAACGCGCTGAAGTTCACGCCGAAGGGCGGCTCGATCCTCGTGGGCGCGGGACGGCAGGACGGCTTCGCCCGCCTGACGATCCGGGACTCGGGCGTCGGCATTCCCCCGGAGGACCTGCCGCATGTCACGGAGAAGTTTTACAAAGGCACGAGCCAGCGCTCCGGCAGCGGCCTCGGGCTTGCGATCTGCAAGGAGATCGTGGAGCTGCACGGCGGCATGTTCCGCCTCGACAGCGTCGTCGGCGCCGGCACGACGGTCACGATTCTGCTGCCGCTCATGTCGGATGCGCAGCGGCAGGAGCAGCAGCAGGAGCAGGGATGAGGCGCGCCGGCACCCGCCCGTCCGCCTGAACGCAAACAAACCCGATCGGCCTCGCGCCGGCTTGCGAAAGCCGGACGAAGCGGTCGGGTTTTTCGTATGCCCTGGCGGGCGGGACTTGGCGCTATTCCTTATAGAATAACGATTTGCGCTTATTGATGACGTAGCCGACGGCGATCAGGGCGAGCACGACGATGATAGCCGACAGCCAGCGCGTTTGAAGCCATTCCAGAAAAGGCTGCATAGGGAAATCCTCCCTTGGCGGGTTTTAGGACTATTATGCCAGAATTGGCCAAACGTATACGAAGGCTTGCGTCCCCTCTCGGCCGGCGGCAGCCGCTGCGACGGGTTCAGCACCTCGTACGAATAAGCAATCCGAACGCCGGCTCGTCCGGCCGGCCGGGTTGTTTTTTTTTCTGCGCGCGAGGGAAAACCGTTTCGCCCTTACCGGCGTCTAATAGTCATCAAGGCAAGGCGGGAGGGCAAGACACTGGATACCATCGATCATACGGCGGCGCCCGCATCCGGCAAGGACGACGCGTTTCTGCGGCTCATGGCGGCGAGCAAGGAACGGCTGTACCGGATCGCGCTGGCCTACCTCCATCGCGAGGCCGATGCCGTGGAAGCCGTGCAGGAGGCGACCTACCGCGCGTACAAGAACTTCCGCAAGCTGAAGGAGCCAGCGTACTTCCATACGTGGGCGGTGCGGATCGTGCTGAACGTCTGCGCCGACGAGTTCCGCAAGCGCAAGCGGCGCGAGCCGGCTGCGTATACCGAGGAGGCAGAGGGAGCAGCCGGTACGTTCGCGGACGCCAGCGATACGCGGGTCAGCCTGCGCCGGCTCGTCGACGGGCTGCCGCGGGAGCAGAAGGAGATCATTATTCTGAAATACTACCAGCAGCTCACGCTGACGGAGATCGCGGCCGTGCTGGAATGCCCGGAGGGCACCGTCAAGACGCGGCTGCATAAAGCGCTCGTCCGGCTGCGGGGCGAGCTGGGGGAGGAGGGAAGCCATGATTTTGCCAGAGCATGAACGGAGCCGGTTGGATGCGGGGCTGGCGGAGGAGCGGGCGGCGTGGGATGCGGCTCCGGTACCGGCTGCCCTGGACGACGCGGTGCTGCGGGGCATGGCGCTTGCAAGACGTGCGGGGCGCAGGCGCGCGCGGCGGACCAGGGCGGCGGCGTCCGTTGCCCTGCTGCTCGTGCTGCTGCTCGGATTGCTGCGGGTCTCGCCGGCATTCGCCGCGGCTGTGGCGGAGCTGCCCGGGTTATCCGGCCTCGTCGCGCTGGTCGCCGGGGACAAGGGACTTGAGGGCGCTGTGCGGAACGATTTCGTGCAGCCGGTGAATGCCGGCGACAGCCACGACGGCGTGACGTTCACCGTCACCGGAATCATCGCGGACGATACGCGGCTGAACGTCTTCTATACGGTGAAGCTGCCCGAGAAGATGGAGCTCCCGTATGACATGCCGCGCGTCTATGACGCGGATACGGGAAAGCCGCTGGAGGCTTCTTACTCTTCTGGAGGTTCTGGAGCTGACGGAGAGCCCCGCACCGAATTTCAGCAGCGCACGGACATCAGCCTGGCGGCCGGGACGGAGCTGCCGGATCGCATCAAGCTGAGCATCGGGCTGGCGGGTTATCCGGAGGACAAGACGTGGAGCGCGGTCTTTCCGATCGATAAGACGCGGTTCGAGGATCTGGCGGAGACGATTCCGCTCGATCGGACCGTGACGGTGCAGGGCCAGCGCATCCGGTTCGTCAGGGCGGTCGTGCATCCGACGAGCATTGAGGTCGACGCGGAGTTCGACGAGGCGAACGCCATGGAGATCTTCTGGCTGGGCGATCTCCGGATCGTGACGGATGCCGGCGAGGAGCTGCGCGGCTACTTGTCGACGTCCACCGCGCCGGGCAAGAAGACGCTGCGGTTCGAGAGCGCCTTCTTCTCGAAGCCGAAGCATCTGACGCTGGAGGGCAGCCGGATTATGGCGCTGGACAAATCGAAGCTGGAGCTAAAACTGGACCTGGCGAACAAAAGCATCGTGCAGGCGCCCGACGATCGGGTGCGATTCGTTTCCGCCGAGAAGACCGGTCCGGGCAAGGTTTCGGTAAGTCTGGGCGTCAAGACGAATATGGACCGCGACCACTATGCCTTTTCCATCGTCGAAGGGGCATTCCATGACGCGGCGGGCCGCGAGTTTCAGATCGGCGGCTACCGGACCTCGAGTATGATCGGAACCGATGAGATCCTTACCACCTTCGAGGCCATGATCGACAAGCCGTATACGAATCCGCTGACGTTCCGCATCACGAACTACCCGTCCTGGATCGAACAGCCGTTCACGGTGAAGCTGAAGTAGCGGCCGGCCGCCTAGCACCAGGCGTGCCGGGCGGCGCGTTTCCTGTCGAGGGCGGAATGGCGGTATCGCGGCCTGCGGGCAGCGGGCAGCGGGCGCCTGCCAATCGGGCTTTCGATCCGAGGCCTCGCCTAGCCGGAACAAGACAATCCCGGGCCGAATGTGGTTTAATGGAATGGACTGGTTTTTCTATCCGAATCCACAAAAGGCGGGATGCGAGTGCGAGAACGACTTAACGACAGGCAGACGCTGCTTCGCCTGGGCCTGCTGCTGGCGCTGGCCGCCATGCTGGCGCTGGCGGGCTGCAGCAGCGGCGGCAAGACGCCCAATGCGGCGAACGACGCGCCGCCGCCGGCGAACGAGACGACGGAGCCCGCCGACACGGTCACGGAGCCGGTCGATCCGCCGGCCGTGGACCCGCCGCAGTTCGTCGCTCCGCTGACGGGGCTGCCGCAGGACGAGGAGCCCAAGCGGCGGCCGATCGCGGTCATGGTGAACAATTTCGCCGCGGCTCGCCCGCAGTCGGGGCTGCCGAACGCCGACGTCGTCTGGGAGGTGCTCGCGGAGGGCGGCATCACGCGGCTCGTGGCCGTGTTCCAGAGCACATCGTCGACGGCGCCGATCGGTCCGATCCGCAGCAATCGGCCGTACTTGATCCGGATCGGCGAAGCGTACCATGCCGTTCTCGCGCATGCCGGGGCGAGCACCGACGCCTACGACCTGCTGCAGCATCACGGCAAGCCGTACCTCGACGAGATTTCCAACGCCGGCGCGTACTTCTACCGCGAGTCGTTCCGCAAGGCACCGCATAATCTGTACTCCAACCTCGAGAAGCTGCGGGCCGGAGCTGCGAAGAAGGGCTACGACGAGACCGTCGACATTCCGGCCTATCCGTGGTCGGAAGCGGGGGCGACCGCGGGCGGCACGGACGCTTCGGAGGTGGAGCTGCATTTTCTGATGAAGGATTACGCCGTGTCGTATACGTACGATCCGGCGGCGAAGCGCTACGACCGCTTCGTGAACGGCAAGCCGCACACAGACCTCGAGTCCAAGGCGCAGCTGACCGCTTCGAACCTCGTCGTGCTGGGCGCGAAGCACCGGACCTACGATGATTACGGCCGGCTCGAGATCGATCTGGAATCCGGCGGTCCCGCCGTGCTCATCCAGCTTGGCAAAGCCGTGAATTGCGAGTGGGTCCGCGCCGCCGACGGCGTCATCCGGCTCATGAAGGACGGGCAGGAGCTGCCGTTCGTGCCGGGCCATACGTACTACCACGTCGTGCCGCTGACGCCGTCGTTCGAGAGCCACTTGAAGCTGGGCGCGGCGTCTGGCGCGACGCCGCAGCCTTAGCCGGTCCATCGCATCGTCCCCCGGCTCCCCGACCGGAAGCACCGCGCTTCCGGTTTTATTTTTCCCCTCGAATAGGTTAAAAACGGCTATGCCGGAAAAGACTAGGATAGTGCCCTAGGCGCAAAAAAACGGACGATCAAAATATCGCGAAGAATGTCATAATTCATTTACATTCCCTTAACAATTGCGTTGTAAACTGTGTTAAGATATTGTCGGTTTCTTGTTGATTTTGTAAAGACGCCGTAACCAATCGAGGAAGATGGCAAAGGGGATAGTTATGTTCAAGCGAAAAAACGACGTATTCTTCAACACGTTCGAGGCGATGGCGGACACGATTCTGGAAGCGGTGCTGTATTTTCAGCAGAACGTCTCCAACATCGAGGACGTCACGAGATTCGCGCGCGACATGAAAGAATTCGAGAGCCAGTGCGACCGTCACGTGCATACGATTCTGACGGAGCTCAATAGAACGTTCATTACGCCGATCGAGCGGGACGACATCATGAGCCTGACGGGCTCGCTGGACGATGTGCTGGACGGCATCGAGGCGTGCGCGTCGCGCTTCGAGATGTACAACATTACGGAGCCGGACGAGTATATCACGCTGTTCGCGGACAACCTCCTCCGCTGCGCCCAGCAGATCAAGAAGGCGATCTACCTGCTGTCGGAGAAGAAGCTGCTGGCGATGCGCGAGCCGTCGATCCAGATCAACGAGCTGGAGAACCAAGCGGACGACCTGCTGCGCGTATGCGTGAAGAGCCTGTTCGCGAACGTGACGGACCCGATCGAGCTGATCAAGCGCAAAGAAATCTATGAGCGCCTCGAGCAAACGACCGACTACTGCGAGGACGTCGCGAACACACTCGAAACCATCATCATGCGTAACAGCTAAGGGGACGGGGACAAGCGGCTATGAGCATGGACGTATATATTTGGGTCGGCATTGTCATTTTTCTTGCCTTGGCATTTGACTTCATCAACGGGTTCCACGATACGGCGAACGCGATCGCGACGACGGTGTCCACCCGGGCGCTTTCGCCGCGGCTCGCCATTATCCTGGCGTCCTTCATGAACTTCCTCGGCGCGATCATGTTCACCGGCGTCGCCAAGACGATCGGGGGCAAAATCGCGGATCCCACCGTGCTCGACCACGGCGTGCAGGTCGTCGTCTCGGCGCTGCTCGGGGCGATTATCTGGAATCTCGTGACGTGGTGGTTCGGCATTCCGTCGTCGTCGTCGCACGCCCTGATCGGCTCCCTGACGGGCGCGGTCGTCAGCTCGGCGGGCTTCGGCGCGATCAACGCGAGCGGCTTCACCGATATCATCAAGGCGCTTATTCTATCCCCGTTCATCGCGTTCGCCGGGGGCTTCGTCGTCATGTGGCTGCTGAAGCAGATATTCGCGCGTTCGAGCCCGCATCAGGTCAACAAGATGTTTCGCTCCGGCCAGATCCTGACCGCGGCGTTCCAATCGTTCACGCACGGTACGAACGACGCGCAGAAGGCTATGGGCATCATCACCTTCGCGCTCGTGACGGCGAACGTGCAGGCCACGACGGACCACATCCCGCTGTGGGTGAAGATCTCCGCGGCGACCGCGATGGCGCTCGGCACCTCGATCGGCGGCTGGAAGATCATCAAGACGATGGGCACGAAGATCTTCAAAATCGAGCCGATCAACGGCTTCGCGGCCGACATCACGTCGGCGACGGTCATCTTCTCCGCGACGCTGACGCATCTGCCGGTCAGCACGACGCACGTCATCACGTCGTCGATTCTCGGCGTCGGCAGCGCGAAGCGCTTCTCCGCGGTCAAGTGGGGCCTCGCCGGCCGGATCGTCATCTCGTGGATCATCACGATCCCGATCTCGATGATCGTCGCGGCGCTGATTTATCAGGCGATTGCGGTGTTTTTGTAGAGGACAGGCCGGGGGAGCAGCCCCGGGTTGGAAGAGCATCAAGCTTGCGCGGCAGCGCGGGGCTTGGTGCTTTTTTTGGCTGCGGCTGGTGTCCGAACGCGATCGTTCGCGCGGCGGCCAACCGATGAATGGAATGGATAGATAGGAGCGGCACGAATGATGACATTAAGCGAAGACTTCCAGTACCATGACAGCTATTTCGTAGTAGGTAACCCGCGGATCGTATGGATTGCGGCAGGCGTCATTGCGGCGATCGTTGTATGGCTCTATAAGCTCTGGAGCAAGCAGCCCGCTCATGCGACGCGGGTGCCGTCCACGAACAAAAGGGCTGTCCCCTCGCCACATTCGTGACAATTCGGGACAACCCTTTGCTTGTCTACGTGCCGGACGCCGGAGGGCGAACCGCTTAGAACGAGTTCGGAGGCGGCGGCGGAGGAGAAGGCTGGGAGGCGAACGATCCGCTCAGGGACTCCTCGCGCCGGCGCAGGTCTTCGTAGAAATGCGCAACGGCGGTATAGATATACGGGTTCAGCCAAAGCGTGCCGATGCCGAACGTCGGGATGCAGAGGAGAATCCAGCCGATGAAGCTGAGCAGCAGAATGAACAGCCGCCATTTGTGCCCGATCATCATCGCCTTGCTGCGGCGGATCGCTTCGAGCGGGCCGATCTCCGGATGGTCTCGCAAGATAAAATAAGCCATCGAATAACGAAGCGCGGCGACGATGCCGGGAATGACGAGCAGCAGCGTCCACAGGAGCGTGAAAATCAAGACGAGCAGATAGACCAGGAACGAGCGGATGAAGTCCGCGAAGCCGTTGAATAATTCGATGAACGGCGGACGTTCGCCGCGCGAGACGCGCAGGAAGTAGCCGTACACGCCAAGAGCGAGCGCGCCGGCGCAAAGCTCGATGGCGATCTGTCCGATCGCGGGCAGCACGTTCGGCAGGGCGCCGATCAGCAGCAGGACCAGCGTGAACCCCGCGGCTCTGCCCCATTGCCCCCGTAAGCTTTCCCGCGCCCGTGCCCGCAATTCTGAGCTTGTAACCATAATGACCGGTAAACCACCTTTGACTGAAATGGATGTCCGAACCGCAAGCAAGCGCCCCGGAACGGAGGAGTTGTGTCCGATTGTTGAACGATACCCGAACCTCATCTTAACCGATCCGGCGGTTAAAAGTCATTCTTTTTTTGTCCGCAGCGGTCGCAGGGCTTGTCCGCTCGGCGGCGGGTTTGGAGCGGCGACGGGAAGCGGCGGGCTCGAGGTGGCGGCGGGAGGTGGCGGGTTTGGAGCGGTGGCGGGAGGCGGCGGGTTTGGGGCGGTGGCGGGAAGCGGCGGCAGCGTGGGGCGGCAGGACATGGCGGCGGGAGGCGGCGGCACGCCAATCGCGGCGGCTCGCAGCCAGCCGGGAGCCGCGTGAGCCTGAATGCGCGCGCGGCGCACGGAGACAGCGGCTCGGACGGAGACAGCGGCCACCCCGCCCGCGCACGCCGAACAGCCGACGGCTCGGACGGAGTCGGCGGTGCCCGCCCGCGCACGGCAAACAGCCGACAGCTCCGTACGCCGTCGGCCGTTCGCGCGCGCACATGCCGGCAGCCGAATGAGGGCATTCGGCTCGCCGAGGTGCGCTGCCGCTAGGCGCGGGCATTATTTGCGCGGGCGCCTGCGCTTCGCCCCGTTCGGCGAGATGCCGCCCTTGACGCTCTTGCTACCGCCGCCGCCGCCCTTGACGTTCTTGCCGGTCGCGCGGCGCTTCTTCTTGCGCGGGCGCGGCTTGTATTCGTCGAGACCGTCCTCCGCGATCGTCGCCGAAGCGCCTTTCTTCCCGAAAGAGCCGGCGAGCACCTTGATAAGCGGCGCCATCTGGGTGATGCTGCCGACGACCTTCTGCACCTTCGTCATCGTCGTGACGATGCCGTCGAGGCCGCCCATCCGGTCGACGACGCCCTTGAGGTCATTCAGACTGTTGCCGAGATTGAACCCGCCCTTGGCCGGCGCGGCAGGATCGGCCTTCGCATCGGCCGCCACGGCGGGCACGCCCGGCGTGCTCGGCGCCTCGGGGAGCGGGATGATTTGCTGATTCGAGGCCGGCATGATGTTGATCGAAGGCACGCCCTTCGAAAATTCGGCCGCATCGAACGGAACGGGCGTATTCGCGCCGGCGGTTTTATTCAGGCCCATGAACGGATCCGCGATGCCCGGAAACGGGCTGTCGGCCGGAGGCTGCGGGCCTTGACCCTGGCCGCCGAGGGGCTGCTGAAAGCTTCTGACGGACGGATCGTAGCGATATTTCACGCAGATCACAACCTTTTTCAACGTTTTGTTAGTAGTCTATGGGATACTCGACTATGCGGATTGGACGGATGCCCGCTTTGGGCAAATATTTATGGGTGAATGGGAGGGGGCGTTCCGCCCGGGCAAGCTCCCGCACCGAATCCCGCACCGATCCCGCCTCTATCCAAGCCTCTGCTCAACCTATCCCGGCCCTGCTCAGCCGCCGCGCTTGTCTCTGTTGAACTGTAAAGCACCGCAACGGTGACGCTTGAAAATTGCCGTTGAAAGCAGTACACTGAGCATATCAGTCAGGGTGGGAGGAGCGCGGACGATGCAATTGAAGAAATTGAACGATAAGACGGTCGACCAGCTGTTCGAAGCGGTGTTGACTTTGAAGAGCGTGGAAGAATGCTATATTTTCTTCGACGACCTGTGCACGGTAAACGAAATCCAGTCGCTCTCGCAGCGGCTTGAAGTGGCGCGCATGCTCGGCAAGGGTGCCACGTATAATCAGATCGAAGCGGAGACCGGCGCCAGCACGGCGACGATCTCCCGCGTGAAGCGGTGCCTGAATTACGGCAACGACGGGTACAAGATGGCGCTGGAGCGCTCGGGACGGTAGCCCGATGAAGCCGGGCATCCTCGTCATCAGCCACGGCTCGCGCGAAGCGGGCTGGGTCAAGCTTGTGGACGACGCCGTGGCGGCCGTCGCCGCTTCCGCCGGGTTCGCGTTCGAACCGGATAGCGGAAGCGGGGAGGCGGTGCCGATCGCGTCGTCGTTTCTTGAAATCGTGGAAGGCCGTCTCATCCAGGACGGCATCGATCGGCTGGCAGCGGAAGGCGTAAGCGAACTCTACGTCCTTCCGCTTTTTGTGTCGTCCGGAAGCACGCATGCGGACGACATCGCGCAGGCGTTCGGCGCGCCGCCCGTCTCGGCGGCCCGGCCGGGCGAGCTCGCGCCCTTCCGCGTCCCCGCGGGCGTGCGCGTGCGGATGGGGCAGCCGATCGACGACGATGGCGACATCGCCGAGCTGCTGCACGGCAATCTCGCGCCGCTGTCGGAGGCGCCCGCGCGGGAGCGGCTGCTGCTCGTCGCGCACGGCTCGCGCGAGGCGGTGTTTCACGGCCGCTGGCGCGCGGGTATGAAGCGGCTGGCGGCCCGTCTATGCGCGCGCGGGGGCTTCGCCGGCGCGGACATCGCGATGCTGCTGCCGGATCAGGCGACCTGCAAGCTGCGCGCGCTGCAGCGGCGCCATCCCGGCGACGCGTTCCTCGTCGTGCCGCTGTTCCTGAGCGAGGGGTATTTTACCCGGACGGTCATTCCGAAGCGGCTCGAGGGGCTGGCGTACCGGTACAACGGCCGGGCCCTGCTGCCGGATCCGCGCATCGCGGCCTGGATGGAGCGGCAGATTAGGCATTGGCTAGCGGAACTGGGGGCATCTGGAAGCGGGGATTTGGGAAGTTAGCCGCATTGGTGTATAGTAAGGAATAGGGCAACAGATCGAAATTTACGAAGATTTCGGGTAGAATGAAGGCTAGCGATACAGCTAGTGATTAACATAGAATGACGGATCAGATCCGGATGGAATTCCGGCAGCGGGAAAGGACGGCAGCGCGGCGGTTCCCAAGGGACGAGAGGGAGCTGCTGCAGCGCGTTGGCGCGTATGGCGAGAGCGGCCGGGCAGCGGTTGGCAACGGGGAGAACGGCAAGGCGGAACGCCGGCGGAAGATCGGGTTCGTATGAATTCGGCCGGGCCGCATGACGGCGTATTCCTACGTGCTTGCCTCGCCAGGGTGCCGGCGGCCGCCTTCCTTTCCCGGCTTTGGCCGGATGTTCGGATGTTCGGAGGTAGCGGCAGTGACGATTAAGCGGGCAAGGCTCATCTATAACCCGACATCGGGTCGGGAGGAAATCAAGCGAAGGCTGCCGGATATTCTGCAGCGGCTCGAGCGCGGGGGCATCGAGACGAGCTGCCACGCGACGGTGAGCGAAGGCGATGCGACGGTGGCGGCGGCGGACGCGGCGGACCGCGGCTTCGACATGATCATTGCGGCGGGCGGCGACGGCACGCTGTACGAGGTCATCAACGGGCTGGCGGAGAAGGCGCACCGGCCGCCGCTCGGGATTCTGCCATTGGGCACGACCAACGACTTCGCCCGGGCGCTCGGCATTCCGAAGCACTGGGAGTACGCGTGCGACCTCATCATTCAGCAGTACGCGAGGCCGATCGACCTCGGTCAGGCGAATAACCGGTATTTCATCAACATCGCCGGCGGCGGCTCCCTGACGGAGCTGACGTACGAGGTGCCGAGCAAACTCAAGACGATGATCGGGCAGCTGGCCTATTATATGAAGGGGCTCGAGAAAATGACCCGCCTGCGGCCGACCGAGCTGCGCCTCCAGGCCCAGGAGATCGGCGAGATTCACGAAGAAATCATGATGTTCCTCATCTGCAACAGCAATTCCGTCGGCGGCTTCGAGAAGCTCGCCCCGGACGCGAGCCTCAGCGACGGGCTGTTCGACGTCGTGGTGCTGAAGAAATGCAACCTCGGCGAGTTCATCCGCCTCGCGACCCTCGCGCTGCGCGGCGAGCATCTGAACGATCCGCACGTCGTCAGCTTCAAGACGCGGCAGCTGACCGTCACGACGCCGGATTACGTGCAGCTGAACCTCGATGGCGAGTACGGCGGCACGCTGCCGTGCACGTTCACGGTGCTGCCGTCGCATCTGAACATTATCGTCGATGAAGCAGGCAATTCGACTTATAAATAAAGCAAACCGCGCGCCATATGGGTGTGCGGTGCATGGAGCGGGTTAAGACAATGAGCAAGTTCAAGAGCAGGAACGGCGGAGGCCGAGCGGGCGCAGGGCGTAACGGCAGCCATGTGGCATCCGCGAAGCCGGCCGCAAGCGGCGCCTCGCAGGCGCCGGTCAACAAGAACGACGACGTCACCGTCGAGATCATCGGCTTGACGCACGAGGGCGAAGGGGTAGGCCGCGCGGACGGCTTTACCCTTTTTGTGCAGGGGGCGCTTCCGGGCGAGACCGTGCGCGCGCGCGTGATGAAGGTCAAGAAGACGTACGGCTACGCGAAGCTGACGGAGATCGTCGCGCCGAGCGCCGACCGCGTCGACGCGCCGTGCCCGATCTACAAGCAGTGCGGCGGCTGCCAGCTGCAGCATATGGACTACGCCGCGCAGCTGCGGTGGAAGCGGCAGCACGTGGTGGACAGCCTGGAGCGGATCGGGAAGCTGCGGGTGGCTCCGCTTGCCGCTGCCGCCTCGACCGACGCGTCCCGAGACATGCTCGACGCGCTCGAGCAGGGCGCGCCCCGCCGCGAAGCGGGCGAACGCGCGGTGATCGTGCACCCGACGATCGGGATGGGCGAGCCGTGGCGCTACCGCAACAAGGCGTCCGTGCCGATGGGCATGGCGGTGAGCGGGGCGATCCACGGCAAGGACGGCCTGCCGCAGCCGGATCTGAACGGCGAGCGCCTGATCGGCGGCTTCTACGCCCGCGGCAGCCACCGGATCATCGACATGGACGAGTGCCTCATCCAGCACAACAGCAACGACGAGATCGTCGCCCGCGTCAAGCAGATCGGCCGCGAGCTCGGCATCACCGCCTATAACGAAGCGACCGGCCAAGGCCTGCTCCGCCACGTCATGGCGCGCGTCGGCTTCGTGACCGGAGAGGCGATGATCGTGCTCATCACGAACGGCAAGCGGATCCCGAACGTCGAGGCGTGGATCACGCGCATCCGCGAGACGATCCCGGGCGTGACGAGCATCGTGCAGAACATCAACCCGCGCGACACCAACGTCATCTTCGGTGACGAGACCCGCGTCCTCTGGGGCAGCGAGGTCATCTACGACGAGCTGGACGGCATCCGCTTCGCCATCTCCGCCCGGTCGTTCTACCAAGTGAACCCCGTGCAGACGGTGGCGCTCTACCGCAAAGCCGTCGAATACGCCGCGCTGACCGGCACCGAGCAAGTCATCGACGCCTACTGCGGCATCGGGACGATCTCGCTCTTCCTGGCGCGCCAAGCCGGCCATGTCCACGGCGTCGAGATCGTGCCTGAGGCCATCGAAGACGCCAAGCGCAACGCCGCGCTCAACGGCATCGCCAACGCCGCCTTCGAAGCCGGCCCGGCCGAAGTCGTCATCCCCCGCTGGCGCGAAGAAGGCATCGTCCCCGACGTCATCGTCGTCGACCCCCCGCGCAAAGGCTGCGACGAAGCGCTGCTCGCCACAATCCTGGCAATGAAGCCGGAGCGCGTAGTGTACGTGTCGTGCAACCCGGCCACGCTGGCGCGCGACCTGCGCGTGCTGGAGGATGGCGGGTACCGGACGGTGGAGGTGCAGCCGGTGGATATGTTCCCGCATACCGTGCACGTAGAATCGGTCGCATTGTTGGTGAGGAATGGTACAGCATAATATAATCCTTATATTTACTGGATTTTTTGATATGGTACAGATTCAAAAAGTTATTAGTACAGAGGACGGAAATTAGGCTTGATGTAAAATTGATGTAAAAAGCGATCAGAAGTTAGCCTAAATGAACCGAAGACGCCAGGAAATACCTAGGCGTCTTCAATATTGTCCTTGTGCAGCTTTAGATGTAAAGAATGATTCGAATTTATCAGCAGCGGCTTGATCTGCAGTTCGAAGAGCATGGCCGTAAATATTCATTGTTGTAGTAATGCTTCCGTGTCCTAACCGTTCTGAAATGATTTTGGCATGAACACCTTGGTTAATCAGAATTGTAGCCGAGGTATGCCGAAGATCATGGAATCGAATGTATCGAAACCCGTTTTTCTTAACGAACTGTCGAAACCAAAGATAGGGCCGTTCATGATGGAAAGGTTGCCCATCTGTATGTGAAAACATAAAAAACCAATTGCCGCCGCGCCATGCATCCCCGATGTTATTTCGTTCCTGCATTCTGTAGTCGTAATATTCTTTTAGCTCTTTAAGCATGGAGTTTGGTAATGCAACTTTACGAATGGATTTCTTTGTCTTAGGCTGTTTCACGATGACTTCACCTTTCAGAGCATGGATCATGCTCTGTGAAACATCTAACACGCCCGTGTTAAAATCAAGATGCTTCCATTCAAGTCCAAGCAACTCACTCCGTCGTAATCCAGTTGTAAGAGCTAAAGTAATCATTATCCTCCAGTGATAAGGTTCACATTGCAGTGCTCGAAGCATTTGTTCAACTTCTGCTTCATCATATGGGATAATCTCCTTTGAATCGACTTTTGGTTTTTGCACGTCACTAACCGGATTTCGTTTGATGATTCTCCATTCAACTGCACGTTTTAGAATGTTTTTTAAGATACGGTGATTAATCTCGATCGTTCCAGAGGCTAAACCTCCATTTTTTTTATCTCCGCGGCTGCCCTCTTTTTCAAGTTTATCGAGAAAATTTATAATATGGAGGGGCTTAATATCCTCTAACTGCATGTGTTGGAAAGCAGGCAGGATACGAATTTTTAGATTCGATTCGTATGTATACAATGTCTTATAACCCAGATGTTTAACGGCATATTTATTGCGCCATTCTTCAACAAACGCTCCGAATGTCATTTTCTGTGGTGCGATATATTCACCAGCTTCAACTTCCTGACGAAATTTTGCATATTCGCTTTCAGCTTCTTTTTTGGTACGGCAATTAACGGTTTTTGTGCGTCGTATATACTTGCCTTGGTGGTCTTTACCAAGGCTTACAGTCAAGAACCACGAATTGTCTCCACGCTTTTGAATGTTAGCCATACTAAATCTCTCCAACTCCAGAGTGTAGTGTTCTGCTGTTATAATGAAAATCAGCAAAGTATATTTACATTTTTCCCCTTAATGTTTCAAAAGAAACGTGGATGACATAAATACAGTATTGAAAAAGGGTCTCGCCGCTAACGAGACCCTTTAAGCTTGATTTATTACTATATACTTATTGTCATTTCCTAATAATAATCGGGCAGCTTGCAGTTACACATTTATTACTGTTGTTCAACCTCCTGGGCCAGGATTTTGGCTAGGTCATTCAACGGTGGGATATAGCGTAATGTTGTAGCCATTATCTGATGCCCCAGCTGCCTTTGGATTTCGACCATGTTCATTCCGGCTGATTGCATGAGATAGCCAGCTGTACGCCTCAAATCGTGAGGGGTTGCGATTCTGGATAAATTAGCTTCGAGGCATAAATTCTTTAGTAATTTTCGTAACGTATCACCAGTTAACGGTTTGTCCTTTCGAAAGAATAATGTATCTCTACCTTTTTCTGCCCAATTTATGTAGTTCGGATGATTGACATACCGCCTAAGCTCTTCTGATAGAGCAGTAGTAATACTAGTAGAACGAGCATCATTTTTCTGCCCTTCTATTATCATTACCATCCTGGTGTCTAGGTTAACACTGGTTCGAGAAACGGATACAACTTCTGAATTCCTAACCCCAGTAATCAGCATGAACCAGATCAAAACGAATTCCTGGCGAAAGAAAGGATCTTTTTTTAAGGCAGCACCGAGAAGAGCAAGGCATTCCTCTTTTGAAAGAGCAGTATTTTTGATCGGCCGGTCATAATATGGATTAGGATAGTCCTCCATTGGGTTAAGTTGAATCAACTCCATGTCATATAGGAATTTAAAGAAATTTTTTAAAGAACTGATCGCATTGTACATAACATTCTTCGTTGCCTGATAATCTTCGCGAAGGTATTCTACAAATTGGTCGATAAAGTATTGCTGAATGGGTCGAAATGAGCCGGGATGCTTTGGGCTGGCATGGAATTTGTCGAAATCAAGTTCGCCTTCAAATCCTCTCAAATGCAAATACTTTTCAAACTTTCGCAGGTCGCGTTCAACATATTCTTTCGCTGTAAGATCTACATGCTCATACCAAAATTTATAGTACTTGGATTCGAATAAAATGTTGTTCATCTATCGGATCTCCTTAGAAAAAATCATTGACTTTCAGATTTCCTAATGGATGTTGATTGATTACTTTAACAAGCATGCTATCAAACATTTTAAGATAAACCAGTGTTGAGCTGAGCCACTTATGCCTAAGCAGCTCTTGGATCGTATATATATTTACACCTGATTCCAGCAAATAAAGGGCAAACGAATGACGGAGAGAGTGAACAGATAGCTGATAAACTCTTTTGTCATCATCAGTAATAGTTGACGCCTCATCAATGAGATTGGTAAACATTTTTTGAATAGTACTCTCATGGAGTGGTGTAATACCCTTATCGTCGGAGAATACATATAGCTCAGAATAATTGGCTGACTCCTTAAGGGCACCATACCTGAAATTTACATACTTACACAGCAGTTCAAGTGAAAAATTAGTGATTTTACATGGAGTTTTAAATTCTTTTTCGCCCTTTGAACGAACGCAAATGTCTTGTGTCTGCGGTTTAATGTCTCCAATTTGAAGAGAACATAGCTCACTGAGGCGTATCCCGGTCCCGAGAAACGTCCACAGTATAATAAAGTTCCGATGTGATTCACGTCCTAATCTAGCTAGCAGTATCAACTCATCAATTTGTTCTTTAGTGAATGCACGAGGTACACGTCGTTTATCAACCTCCACCTTTAATACCCGCTTTAGTTTATCTATCTTTTCTTCATAAAAATGCTCAAGAATGGTTCGCAAAAAGCTTCTCAAAAAGGCAGCCTTTTTGCTTCGAGTATTTTTATTTTTCACCGGAGCCAAGTAATCACTTAAATGTTGAGAGGTACAAATCGTTTTGAAATCAGGGTCTTGATCGAAATGTTGATTGCAGAATTTGATAAACCAATTCATTTCATAGCGATAAGCTACTTGTGATTTTTCCGCAAGTTCAGTAAATGAATCGCTCGAAAAATAGAACTCGACAGCATCACTTAGTTTTACATGCTTACGAGCTTTTTCGTTGTTTGTCGATTTTGGAATCCAATCCATTTGATTTAAAGCTTGGAGAAAATTATGGGGACCGTATGCTTCGGCCATTTCTTTAATTTTGTCCTCCAATAAGAGGTCCATTTCGAATTCTTTATCATAAATAGGCATGCTCATTTACCTCCTCGGTATGAATAATCAAGCTTATTCACTTCTTGTGAAAGCCAATTTGAAATCTGATTTAGATGGGTATATAAACTAACCGTGTCCATTTTAATTACCCGCGTAAGTGCTTGAATCACTTGTGGTGGAGGATTTTGACCAACTAGATTCGTTACGAAACAATGGCGAAATAAATGTAAGCCGCCGGGGAATGTCCAGCCAGCGATATGGCTGTATAATTTATAGTTGTTTTGAAATTTCCTTACAATTCTTTTTGGATCGTCGCCAAATAAGTATGTAGACTTCGAAGGAACGCTATGGAACATTTTTAAATCACGATAGAGTTCTCCCGACAGTGGTAATTCGTGATATTTTCCGCCTTTACTGTGAATACAAATCGTTCGGATTTCCATATTAATGTCATTCCACGATACTTGTGAGATTTCCATAGAACGCAAGCCAAGTGTAAGCATGAATTGAAAAGCGATCCGCTCCATAAGTGGATTCTCGGAATATACCTCAATAACATTAAAAAACACAGTGACCTGTTCTTTAGTAGGTAAGTTTCGGAAACGATATCGAGCTGCTTTAATCGATTTAATTTTTTTTGCAGGGTCTGGAAATCCGAAAGTTTTTTTCAAAAATAAAAAGAAGCTTCTAATAGCATAGATACATTCACTAATGGTAATGAGGCTATACTCTCCTTTTCGCTGTTTCTTCAGTAGATAGGAACGAAATTCCTGTAGATGGGTCTCTTTAATGGATAAGATTGGAACAGTATGAGATTGGCAAGCTACGAAATCCTTCATATTGTCTACCAGCCAAACCAACAAAGAATTGATGTGCGTCTTGACTCTTGCTTTGGTATGATCAGATTTGCCCTCTTTTGTTAACTGTTTCATATACATTTCAATCTTCGGATGAACTGGTGTTCCTTTATTTGTTTTCAATGGCGTAAAGAGCAGGCTATATTTTTCTGTATCTTGCAAGGTAGTCTGTAGAAATTGATTTGCGTGCTGAACAATAAACGCCATTAGGTTCTGTTTTCTACCGGTTGTTGCAAATGATGATGATAAATACGTCAAGACCTCATTGTCCGTGAATTGCTTATCTAAAATATCACTGACAGGTATCTTCAAATGTGCAGCAATTTTTTGCGATAGTTCTCGAACCATGATGTACTCGTTATAAAAAGCAAAGGCATCATACGTCAGCTTCTGCTTAAGATATTCCTTCAAAACATTCGTTGGAATTTCAGGTATCACATTGTTTTCCCATATCCACTGGTTGATTCCCTGTCGTCCAATATGAACATTGATCGGTGCTTCCGATTGTTTAAGATTACTCGCGTAAAGCATGCTCTCAATCCTCGCTCGAGTTAATTTTCTAATATCATGATCGTCACGAAGATCAGTAAACATACCTTCACAAAGAAGAATCTTTTCGTTTAAAGAAGCATTCTGCCGAAAAGATTCTTTTGTTATTTCTTCGGTTTCCAAACGTGAAGGGGGTTGGGCTTTCATATCCTTTTCCATACTGATTCCTCCCACAGCAGATGAGTTTTTCACTACACCAACAGGGTGGCCAATAATTATCTGCTGCCTGAAAATTCTTACTTGTATAAGAAAAACCATCCTCCGAATCGGAAGATGGTCTGATTCAAATATGATTTAGATTTCACGAATATCTGTCTCATCCCGGAAATCTAATTCCATTAAAGTTTGTTGATATTCTTGAAGCTTCCCAGGTTTTGGTCCCATCACCCATAAAGATCGCTCTGATCGTAATGGTAAGTAAGTTGTCACTAAATGCGTAGCAAACGGAAAGGTGTTGAGGATTTCTTTTCTTTTGGCTTTATGAAGGACGGGTTCATGTGGTAAATGAAATTCAAAATAATCTAATTCCGGATACGTAGTCACCCAGCGTCCTGTCGTTAGGGGTCCAGCCTGTTCAAGCAGGCGCTGAGCATCTGTGATTAAGTATCCAGCAATGTTTCGACCAACACGATCCTTCTCTTCATAAAGTGCCTCAACGCTGATCCTTTTTGCAGACCCGTCGAGATTATATTCCGTAAAATCTTTAAATGAGTTCTCGACGGGTTCTTTTTCAGTGATAATTTGCCACGGGACATTAAACATGATTGCTAGAATGAATGTGATCAAATAGTCCGGCCGCAGCGTATGGTTGATCAACGAAAATCCAGTTTTTGTTGAACCTGATACGTTGTGTGCAATTTGTTCTTGAGTTATTTTATAAGTTATTGTGCAGAGTTGTCGTCTAAAGATTGGATCAGGATCTCTTAATAGTTGCTCCCATAGGCTGCGATTACTCTGGATGATCAAAATCTCTTTATATTTCATTGCTTTTAAGTAACGTTTTAGTTCGCCTTTTTTCTGAGGATCTTTGATGCTTATATAATTTTGTGCTTGCTGAAGTGGTTCGGCCCTATAAAGCGGGTAGAAATTATTACCGTTCTTACTCATAATGGATCACCAATGACAATGATACATCGTTGTTTGACCATCAATAGAAATTCTTACTTGAGTAAGTTTTCCTATAGAAAGTCGGGCCGCGGGAATACTCATTCTAGTCAACATTAAACCAACCTCCTGAAAAGGAGGGCCCAAGACCGAGTAAGATTTCGTGTCTTGTTTAACCAGATCGTTGCACACTTATGTTTTGAAGATGAGTTCATAAAATATTGGCTCGACTTCAAAACAAAAAAGCACTTCACATCAACAGATGTAAAGTGCAGCTTAGTCTCTCATATGAAAGGATTACAGCCACATGCTATCCCAAAAGGCGAAAAGGGATAAAAGGGCAGACTTATAGTAGGACGTTGATTCCTCATTAATGCTCACTTCAGGCCAAGCCTGTAATTGATACACATTTTACAATAAGTTCAAGGATAAATCAATTCAAAAGAATTAACCTGGAGGCGATCGGAATGAAGCAAATAATAACCGTAAATGAACTTGCGAGTTATCTGCAGGTATCCACTGACAGTATCTATGCGATGGTACGTGAGAATCAGATTCCTCATATAAGGGTGCGCAGAAGAATTTTATTTAGCATGGATATGATCGAGGAATGGATGAGAAGCAAAGCACACTTATCGGTTTAATAGAATCAAGAATACAGCAGGTAAAGTCCCCATAAAAGGACTTTCCTGCTGTTTTTGGTTATCATTATGAATTGATATAATCATTGCTGGAACTTTGATGATATTTTGAGAGAGGGGCCATCTTTTGAAAAAGGAAATTGATGATTTGATTGAATATTTTGAACGGAACTTAGCTGAATTACTGCGGGATCTTCAGTTGGAACCTAATGACGAATTTCTGAAAGGAAAAATCGCTGGCATTAAGCAAGCACTCATTACATGTCGAATGTACAACAGACCTGAAAATGGGAATCAAATAGATGTGATCATTGATTGATGTTCGTTAAGAATAGCCGGAAAATTCTTATGTGTTATAATCGAATCAAGGCCAATACTGGAGTAACGGGATGGTGAGCTAAATGAACTTCAAAGATCTCCAAAAGTTGATCAAACTTACGGGCGATCGAGCTAAGTTGGATGCCAAAGCCAACGAAACATACATAGTATACAAAACAAGCGAAGGCCAAATCGTAAAGGAATACAGTGGCGGTAACATTGTTCCTGTATCCCAAAGTGATGGCAGTCATGCGTGATACAATGTCAATCCTGTATGTCTTTGCCGGCAACAATGGCAGTGGGAAAAGTACAATCCGTAATCTGATTGTTGACCAGCTCGGGCTCAGTATAAACATTGATCCTGATGCATTGGCACGAGGCATGGATTCTTATCATCCTGAGAGACGAAAAGTAACCGCTGGGAAAGAAGCCATAAAATTGGCCAGAGATTGCATTCAAAACAGCCGTAACTTCTCAATTGAAACAACATTGGCCGGGGGCAACGCCATCCGTCTTATGCAAGATGCCAAGGTAAGCGGATACGAAGTAACTATGTTTTATGTTGGCTTGGGAGACTATCGCCTGAATATCGAGCGGGTAGCAGCTCGAGTTAAAAACGGTGGGCATCACATTCCTACTGAGGATATTATCAGACGACATGATACTTCAATTGGAAATTTGCTTTCTTATCTTCACTTAATTGACCATCTGATCGTTATAGATAACAGTCATATAGAAGGCAAGATTATTCTAGGTTCAGATAACGGTTCAATAACTTATCGCTTGGACTCTATTCCTCAATGGGGTGAACGCATTGAGCAGAGATTTCAGACATAGAGAGAACAGTCAGGAAAATTCAGGCTGTTCTTTTGTTATATAAACTAAAGTATTGCTTCATAGATTCCTCTAACCATGATACGATAATCAAAAAAAGGATGTTACCTATTATGGGAAATAGAGGGGATTGTCATGATTGATAAAATCATTCGCATATTCAATATTATTAATGCAATACAAGCGAACCCTGGAATCTCGGCAAAAGATCTTGCTTTCAAATGTGATGTGAACATCCGGACTATTTACAGAGATATGGATATACTCGAACTGATTGCTCCGGTTTCCAGAGAGGGCAGGGGAACCGGATATCGGTTTATGGGTAAGTTCTTCCTATATCCTCTTAACTTTACCGAACAGGAAGCTCTCGTGTTTTCTTTGCTCCCTTCCATGCTGGACAAGGACAAGCTGCCTCCAGGTTTCGATACAGCATATGATAAGGTAATAGGCACTCATCTTAAAGAGAAATCGCGCCAAAATAATATCATTGAGGATATCGTCGGTGTCATTCAAATGGGTACACCTGCGTACCGTCAGGAAAGCCCCAACTTTCTGCAGCCAATCATTCAAGCCATCTTGGAGCATAAAACAATCGACGTCGTCTATCATACTCAATACCGCAATGAAACGACGGAGCGCAAAATCGATCCCTATTATCTTGTTCCACGCGATCAGCGGTTTTATATGATTGGGTATTGTCACTTAGCACAGGACATTCGGACCTTTCGGATTAGTCGTTTTCAGCAAGTGGAGCTTACCGGGCAACGGTTCGACAAAGGCGATTTCAATATCAAAAAATACTTGAAGAACACGTGGTCCATTGATCGTGGGGATAAGAACGTCACGTTCAAAGTTCGGTTCAATGCTGAAGTCGCTCGTTACATTAAGGAAGAAGAATTATTCGTACAACCGCGAATGAAGGATCAGAAGGACGGCAGCCTTATTTTCGAAGTAACTGTTAATAATGAAAAAGAGTTTTTAAGATGGATCCTTCAGTATGGTCCGTCTGCGGAAATTCTGGAACCTAAAACCGTCCGGGAAGCGCTAAAACAGCAGTTGTCGCAGTGGATCATGATGTATCAATAAAAGTAACCTATAGAGGGGCCTCGCTTCGCTAAGAAGCGGGGTTTCTTTTTGCGAACATATATTCGCTGACAAATAGGTGCCCAAGGGAAAGTTTAATATATGGGGACAAGAACGAAAAGAAGGAGGACATTGGCTAAATGAAGCTCATCATAACGAAACACGCTTTTGAACGTTATTGTGAGAGAGCGGCGACATGTCAAGACGACTTCTATCATTTTCAAAATCAATTGCGGAAGTTATCGAGAAAAGATTTGTGTTTTTTGGAGTGGAAAGGGAAGCCTGCCGTCTACTTTGATCAGACCTATTGGCGATATGTGCGAGATGAAAAAACAAATACCATTACTTTAGTCACATGCCTTGGAATTCTGGAATATATCAGCATTCATAAATGGGCGAATTATGTAACTGCCAAAAACAGCCGCGCTGCAAAGAAGTTAATGAAATCGATTCGGAGAAAGGAGATGCAAGATGAATCAGCCTGTGTTGTTTAATCATTCATGGAGTAAGCCATTTTTACCGACTGGAGGAGCGGAGAAGATTTATCTCCTTATCGAAACACATGGGATTGGAGGGATGAAAGACGCTAAAGACCGCGCTCCGATCAATCTTTCTCTGGTATTGGACCGCAGCGGGTCCATGTCGGGAGAGCCTCTGATGTACAGCAAAAAAGCGTGCCGGTTTGTCGCTGAACAGATGAATGTCCATGATTTACTCAGTCTGGTTGCATTTGATGACGAAGTCAGAACCGTTTTACCGCCTGCAAAAGTGACGCATAAGGATCTGATCAAGCAGCGCATCGATACCATTGAAGCTGGTGGAACAACGAATCTCAGCGGGGGCTTGATTGAAGGAGCGCAGCATGTCCGGAAGAACAAGGCCGAAGGAATGGTGAACCGTGTCATTCTGTTGTCAGACGGCCATGCCAACGAAGGAATTACGGATCGCAAGAAGCTGTTTGCCATAGCAAAGGAATACCGTTCTTCTGGTGTCGGGATCAGTGCTATGGGCGTCGGCGACGGTTTCGATGAAGAATTAATGGAAGGCATTGCGGAGCATGGCGGTGGAAACTTCTACTATATTGAAAAGGCAGATGACATACCTTCGATTTTTCAGCAAGAGTTACAAGGGCTGCTATCCGTGGTCGCTCAGAATGTCAAACTTAGGTTGGTTCCATCGGATGGAACCCAAATTGTCGGAGTTTACGGGTATCCGGTAGATAATCAAGAAGGGCATGCTTTTATTCACGCCGGCGACCTATATCAGGATGAAGTAAAGTCTGTTCTCGTAGAATTGGCCTTTCATCCTCATACGCAGGGTGAGCATCATGTACTCCAATTATTCTGGGAGTACGTTGACGTGACGGAGAACGCTGCAGCTTGCAGCACTACTATGGATGTAATAGCTCATTTTACGTCAGATATCAACTTGCTAAACATGCCCGAAAATCCCCAAGTGGTACAGCAGGTTGAGCTGACCAAATCTGCGAAGGTCATCGAAGAAGCCATGGCAGCGTTCGATCAGGGGGATATGGAACATGGTCAGAACCTGCTGAAAGCTCAGGCAGATCAAATGCTTCAAATGTCCGTCACTATGAGCAGCCCGGTCATGGCTGAAGAATCAGCTAAGCTATACAGTCAGCTGGAGAATTTCGAGTATTCCAGCAAGAAGCGTAAGGAGCTGCATCAAGAAAAGTATCGCCGTATGAAACGAAAATAGTGAATGGCCTCCTAAGCCAGGAGATCCAGGTCCGGTTGGACTATCGGAGTGTCGAAAAATGGGAATCTTGGTCTGAATTTAGAAGGAGAATCGTTTAATTTGAAGAATAAGTAAGTGTTAAATCAATCTCAAATAAAAGATTACGTTCATTGGCAGGGATCTGACAAAGAACGCTTATATAATGGCTATACTGTGACATGGGGGCGAAATGCCGTGAAGAAGTATTTGCTCTGTGACGAAAAAAAGCGATGTTCCTGCTGCGGTTCAAGTCTACAACTGACGAGGAAGAAAGCTCTATGGTATTACCAGCGAACGCAGACATCGGTGGAGAGACAGACGAATATTTTTCACTGCAAGATATGTCGGTTGGACTATGTCATGAATGGTAATCATGTGGATGATTCCGGTTGGGAGCGTTTGGAGCTGCCGATTACGACGATCTCCTCCGTAGACATCTATCGGGGAGGATCTAATAAGCGTAGCTCTGAAGTAAAGACATATATCGATCCGACCCTGATGAAGCATGCCAATAAGCCAATGACTCCGAAATCTGAAATGATTCAATCCCGTCAGAATGACGAGGTTTACAATAATAAGTCTAGAGAAGAGGATCCCAAGAAGCTGAAGGGGATTAAGAGGAGCTATAGTGAATATCGTAATTGCGGCAATTGTGACTTCTATATAAAGGGCATGTGTAGAACGCATTCCTTGATAACGTTAAGTGACGAAGTCTGTAACAGATTTAAACATTATCGAAAAAGAGAAGTCTCCGGCGGGGCATTCTCACCAAGATAAGTGGATAAATCCATTATTCATAGAAAAACAAGACAAGTCAGTAGGGGGAAGAAGACCTTGCAAGCACTTGAAACGTGGAATCGAATTATTGAACGCGCCCAGAGCCAATCTTTCGAGATACATACCGTCCCACAAAACAAAAAGACACCCTTATGGTTTCGAGTCAGTACGGATGGAACTAAACTTATCATCAGTGAAGCAAAGGATAACGGACCAAGCTCCACTCTGAAAATGTCCCGTACCATTACGTACAAAGAATTCGAAAGAATATATCCCTATTATCATGTACGGCTTAAAGGGACCTCTGTAAGTCAAGAAGTCACGAGTAAATCGGTAAATTCAGTTTACATTTACGGGCTGATTGCAGATGCGTTATCAAACCTCGCTTGATCCCAAGCGGGGTGTTTCGTTTTTCGGAACATACATTCGCTGACATCCTGCTGTCTATTCGAAATTGTAAAATGAGGTTAAATGAATTCGCAGGGAGGCTTTTACATGGATCTGATCAATCGGTTGTATCAGAAAATCAACGAGGCTCCATTGTCTCCGAAAGTGTTGTTGGCCAGATCCTATGCCCAAGGACACCAACTGCTCGAGCAGATATGCAAGCGTTACGGAGCTATTTTTAACGTAGAAGTGCAGACTCTTCGCGGAATAGTGACCGCAAATACAAAGCCAGAGCTGTTTCGCAGAAAAATCAGTCTGCTTGATGAGGGGCAGGCTGTTTGGGTTGTCCGTGAGTTGATGAAGCAGTTGGCAATAGAGAATCCGATGACTTATATAAACGAGTCCATGTTGAAGCCCGGTATCGTCAATCAAGTGAATCGTGTTATATCCGATATGCGGTTGGCCGGTCTTCGTTCGGATGAAGTGAAGGCGGAATGTTTTACAAATCCGCTTAAAGGCGAATATTTGAAAAGAATGCTCGCATTCTACGAGACGTATCTGCGGGAAAATGGACGGACGGATGTTGCCGGATTGGGTGACTACTTGAAACCAGGGGGGGACGAAACCGTTTATCTGGTGCTTGCGCCAACAGGGTGGACGTTTGTGGAGCGGAATATGATCCACAAGCTGTCGGGGGGGCGTCTCTGCTTCCTTGATTCGGATGTTCCATTTTATATAAACGAAGATTTTTCAAAAAATAGATTCACGATGTTCCGCGCAACCGGAAGCTTAGCGGAGGTCAGAGAGGGATTTCGAAGAAACCTATCGGACCCCTCGGCTCTTGATCGGATGGAAATCATTTTGTCTGATTATGAGCATTATGCACCTATTATTCACTCGCATGCCGAAGCACTGGGCGTCGAATATACGCTCTCGAACGGGCTGCCGCTTGTATTTTGTGATGCTGGGAAAGCGGTTGTAGGTATACTTGATTGGATTGCAGAAGGTTTCCCGGTAAAGAGGCTTGCGGAAATGCTGCGACATGGCTATATTTCGTTTTCAGATGAACGCTGGTCTCGCACCGATTGGGTTTGCTTGCTGGAGAAGTCCGGTATTGGTTGGGGGAGAGAAAGGTATCTTGCATTACTTCGTCCAGAACGACTGAGTGAGGAAGAGCGGGAGCAAGGCACTGCTTTATTTACTTACGTGAAAGATTGGTTTGATCGGCTGCCCGAAGGAAATGAATGGAATCCACTTATATTGTTAGAGTGGGTGACGGATTTTGTTCAGAAGCATGTGCCGGCACGGTCACTGGATGATGCAAACGTAGGAGCATCGTTGAAGGAGATGAGGAAGCGTTACTCGGCAAGTCCGTCTGAACCAATACCGATGGATTTGGCTGTCCAGTACGTTAAAGAGATGTTAGCTGGGATTCGTATTCGCGCCACGGCAACACCGAAACCGGGTTCGATTCACATTAGCTCTTTACATAACGGTGGATGGAGCGGGAGAGAACGGACTTGGATCTTGGGTATGGATGAGAGAACTTGGAGTATATCTGCAGTACAAGACCCTCTTCTCTTGGATCAAGAACGTATTACGCTATCTAAGCACTTGGAGTCTGCCAAGGAACGTGCGAAAAATGTCAGAAGCGAACGTGAGTCCCGACTGTCGCGAATTCGAGGCGAGATATGGTTAAGCTATTCTTCTTATGATATAGGGGAGCAGAAGAGCAACAGTCCTGCTTTTGAAATGCTTCAGGTTCTGCGGTTGCAGTCAAGAGATTCGTTATTAGATTTTGGAGTATTAGAGCATTCACTAGGTGAACCTTACAGTGTTATGGATATTATGCATGCATCCGAGTTAGCTGCTCCGTTTGACGGAATCAATGCGTGGGCGGGGCTGCTCCAGGAACCAAATGGAAAACCGAAGGATGGATGGCAGGCTGTGATGGAAACGTACCCTGCTCTTGCAGCGGGTTATCAAGCCATAGCTTTCCGATTTGGTGAGAGGTTATCAGCCTATGACGGTTGGTTGGAGAGCGACATTTCTACAAGTGCTAATGGCTTAGATAACGTTCAACGCCGCGATACAATTAGTGTAAGTCAGTTAGAGAAGTATGCGAGCTGTGGGCTGCAATACTATTTTTACTATGTCTTGAAGCTTCGTCCGAAGGAAGTCTCTGAATTCGACCGGACCCGCTGGCTGCAAGCAAGCGAAAGAGGCTCCTTGCTGCATGACATTTTCAAACGGTATTTAGAGGACGTTACGTACAAAGGAACGAAACCGGCCCTGCATGACAAAGGCCGACTGGTCGAGATCGTGGAAGCCGTAATCCGGGAGAATGCTCTATTAATCCCTGCCCCAAATCAGCATGTATTCGCCAAGGAATGTGAAGAAATTCGGCGTGATGTGGAAATCTTTTATCTCCATGAAGTCGGTAGAACAGATCAACCATGCTTCTTCGAGTTAGAGCTCGCGACGCATGATGGAGAGCCCATGGAGATTCATTTGCCCGGAGGCATTCATTTTAAGCTGAAAGGCTTCGTCGACCGGGTCGATCGAATAGGACCTCACGAGTACCGGATTATCGATTATAAAACGGGCAGCACTAGCAAGTACAAGGTTGCTGAATATTTCAGCGGCGGAACACAGCTACAGCATGCTGTATATTCCATTGCTGTAGAGCAGTGGCTTCGCGAAACAGGGATGGACTTCGAAGCCAAGGTGACGGAGGCGGAATACTATTTTCCAACTGAGCGTGGGCGCGGCGAGAAGGTAAGACGAATTCAGAATCGCAGAGAAGACCTGGCTACCATTATTGCAAAGCAGCTGGAATCTCGGAATCGAGGGGTTTATGTCCCGGCTAAAGATTCGAGGACATGTGGGTGGTGTGATTACCGAGCCGTGTGCGGATCTCATGCGGAGTGGATGGCGGGCAAACGTGATTCGTCTGTAAATGCTGATATTCTAAGCACGCTGCTGGAGGTGGAGAGTCATGACTGAGTCATTCGGCTTTACGGCACCTGCAGATCAAGCTGACCGTGATCGGATCCTTACGGATTTAAATACGACTTTGCTTGTTGAGGCAGGGGCTGGATCGGGTAAAACGACCAGCTTGGTTAGCAGGCTTCTGGCATTGATCGAATCCGGCGTTAGTGTCAGTCAAATCGCGGCTATTACTTTTACCAACAAAGCTGCAGACGAGATGAAAGAACGTTTCCGACTGGCGTTGGAGAAAGCATATCGAAGATCATCGGATGCTTCTTTAGTTCGGGAGCGGTTGTCCGAAGCACTGGGAAATCTTGATCTGATCTTCATCGGAACCATCCATTCGTTCTGTGGATCGCTATTGCGCGAGCGTCCCATTGAGGCAGGGCTGGACCCATCATTTGTAGAAATGGACGAAGTAAGCGATAAGCAATTCCGCTCGAGTTGTTGGGATGATTACATGGCTGAGCTGGATGAAGAAGCGCGGTTACAATTCGAAAAGTTATTGTCGCTGCGTGTGGATGTTAATACCCTTAGAGACGTATTTGATCGTGTGTCTTTGTTTACTGATGTTGAGCTTCCTTGTGAGGAGCGGGAACGGCCCAATTTTGATCGAATTCGGGAAACTCTGCTTCCTTTGCTCGATGCTGCAGCGCCCTATATTCCGACGGTGGAGCCTGAGAAAGGCTGGGATACGGTACAGAAGCTTGTTCGACAGACGCATCAGAAGATGCGCTACATCGACTTGTCGGATGATATGCGAATTCTCGAGATCGCAAAGGAATTTGACCGCAAGCTTGACGTGACGCTGAATAGGTGGACATCCAAAGAACATGCCGGCGAGATGAAAAAGCTTTTTCCCGATTGGCAGATCAACATACTTTTTCCGTTCCTTCAGGAATGGCGTGAATATATGTATCCGAAGCTGATCCGCTTCGTGCGGCCTGTACTTGATCATTACAAGACACGCCGATACGCCGCGGGAAAACTGAATTTCCAGGACTTACTCATGGAAGCTGCCAAGCTTGTACGTGAAAATAGTGAAGTAAGAGCGTATTTCGCCGAACGATACCAGAGGCTGCTTGTCGATGAATTTCAGGATACGGATCCGATTCAAGCGGAGCTGATGTTTCTACTCACAGGGAGCGCTGAGGTTGGGGTATTCGAGAAAAACTGGCGGCGGCTTACACCACGGCCAGGTTCCTTGTTCGTGGTCGGGGACCCGAAGCAATCAATCTATCGTTTCCGCAGGGCGGATATTTCTATCTATAACGAAGTCAAGGCGCGCATCCAGGAGTGCGGTGCGGTTTGTCGTCTAGCAGCTAATTTCCGTTCTGTACATTCCATCGGTGATTACATAAATGGTCAGTTTGTCGGCAAATTTCCGTCTTCGGAAACGGAGTACCAGGCTGCGTTAGTGAAGATGGAGACACGTGCGGACAATCCCAAAGGTGCTCGTAAACCGCCACATGGGATATACGTTCTTAATTATCCCAAAATGCCGGGAGGCAAAGCTGCCGTCGCACAAACAGATGCTGAGCAGATTGCAAGATATATATCGTGGGCGTGTAATAATGGTAATTTGCAGATTGTAGATCGTGATAGAGGAAACCGAAATGCGGTTCCGAGTGATTTTCTGATTCTGACGAAAACGAGGGAGTTCATCCACCTGTACGCAGAACAGTTGGATTTGTTCGGAGTACCGGCAGATACTTCGGGCAGTACAACGGTCTATGAGGAACTACTCGCATTATTACAGCTGGTACGGTATTTAGAGGATTCTGCAGATAAACCGGCTCTACTCTCCGTTATGCGCGGAATGTTGTTCGGCTTGAGTGATCGGCAATTATGGGCTTATAAGCAGGGCGGATTTTCGTTCTCGTTATTTGACTTACCGGCATTGGAGGCTTGCAGTGATGAGGCCAAGGTAGTTGTTACGGTGCTTGGAAAGCTTCAGAAATATAAGGGATGGATTCGCACGTTAAGCGCGGCCACCGCGTTCAGCCGAATCGTGGATGATCTCGGTGTTCTGCCGTACGTGTCGACGCTGCCGGCAGGCTCTGTTCGTGCTGGGACATTGGTGAGAATGCTGCAACTGTTACATGGAGATCCTGCGGCGAGTTCAAGCTGGGCGGAATTGTGTCGATTGATTGAGCACATACTCGCGGATCGAGGGATGGAAACATCGAGCCTTTACGCTGGCGGCAACCAGGCTGTCCGGATTATGAATCTGCATAAAGCCAAAGGACTAGAAGCACCCGTAGTCTTCTTAGCCTGTCCATGCGGGGAGTCTGATCATGATGCGACGCAGTATATTGATCGTTCCGTAGATCCGGCTGCAGGTTACTTTACGATAAGTAAATCAATCGGAGAGTTCAAAACGGAAGTGATCGCTCAACCCTTAGGATGGGGTGAGATGAACGAACGAGAGCGTGCTTTTTCCAATGCAGAGAAAGATCGGTTACTTTATGTCGCGGCTACACGCCCGAAGCAAATGCTCGTTATAAGCTTGTATCCCGATCAACCGGCGAAGTGCCCTTGGACACCGCTCGTTGATGGGATGGATCTCGCACGCGAACTTGATGTGCCGGCGATGAAGCCAGAGAAGAAGACGGAGTTGACCGAGGGGCCGGATTTGCAAAATGTCGCGGAAGTTCGAAAGATGAGGCTGAATGCGATTAGTGAGCCTACTTACGCAGTCTTATCTGTCACCGGCCAGACGAAAGCAGCCGGCGATACACCGGAATGGTCCGTGGAAGGCAAAGGAATGGCGTTTGGAAGTGTCGTTCACCGTACTATTGAGATGCTAGGCAAGGGGTTACCGGAGTCGGAACTTGAAGACACTATACGTTTCTTAGCGGATGAGGAAGGCATGGACGATGATCTCGTTAGCGAAGCCGCTCGGGTTGTAAGAAGCGTAATAGCAAGCGAACTCTGGCAGCGCAGCCTACGCGCTCGCCGCCGATTATTCGAGGTGCCGCTGATGATTCGAAAGAATGCCGGTGAAGTCAGCGTATCTAGCGATGCTGGGAGTGCTGAATCAGAGGTTGCGGTCGCATTGGAAGGTACGGGTTCAATAAGGTATGCCTATGTTCGTGGAGTCATTGATTTCCTCTTCGAGGAAGAGGAGGGTTGGATTATTGTTGATTTCAAGACGGACAGTGTAACTCAAGAGAAGCTGCAGTCATTCATTGATTTTTACCGGCCGCAAGTTCAGGCATATGCGTCGGAATGGGAGCAAACTTTTGGTTATAAGGTGAAAGAAGCGGGGTTGTATTTTGCCCAGTTAGGAAAATGGGCAACATGACGTCTAAGTGAAGGATAACAGATCCAATTGTCGAATTATAATCCTATAGTCCTATTAGCTACATTCAAGAGGAGTTAACCTTATGGCTGAGAAACTTGAGTTGTTACATACTGAGATCTCAAGTTTGAGTAATCAGAGATATAAACTTTTTTTCCTGCTTCCGGCAACTACGAACCAACAGAAGCTCATCAATGACTTAAATCGTGAGGGTATTCCGACATTAAACATAGGCTTATATTTATCAGAACAACTAAGATTGGTCCCCTCTGACAAACGCCCTTTTGATGTTGCGAAGTGGCTAAGGAAGGCCATAAATGATCAAAAGCATAATGTTGTATGCATACACAATATCGAATATTTATTTGATCCTGAGTTAAAGCAAAATCCAATTAAGTTGCTAGAAGCACAGAGTGGAAATACAGTTCTGCTGGTAATATGGCCAGGTAAAGCTGAAAATGGAGTGCTCTATTATGCGACTCCGGAGCACCCAGAGTATTACCAGAATACCGAGTACAGTAATAGTATTATGTTCTATTAATTGTGGAGGGATTTAACGATGAAGTATAGAGAATTGATCCAATTTGAACCGATAAAGTCTGTAGTTGTTCTAAAGGATGCCGCTGAAGATCAACTAGCTCAACAATTAGTTCAAACATATGTAGTATCGGACCGTATGGCAGAAGTAATCGATGATATTATTTTTGAACAACTTCAATTCCAACGTCCTATTGACCACAAAGGAATTATGATCGTTGGTAACTATGGTACCGGTAAATCTCACCTGATGAGTGTAATAGCAGCTATTGCTGAGTCTGATGGGACCTCACAATATATCCATCATGAGAAAATTGCGAAAAAGGCAAAAGAAATAGAAGGGAAATTCAAAGTATTACGTGTAGAATTTGATGGAATTCAATTGCCACTTGGCGAAGTTTTATTTCGAGAAATGACTAATTACCTTCAAGAGATTAATGTGGACTATGAAATGCCGAATGTAGCTACCTTGGTAAGTAATAAAGACGAAATGAAACGTATGATGGCTGCATTTCATGAGGTGTATCCAGACCACGGATTTTTGTTGGTAATAGACGAATTACTTGATTATTTGCGTACACGCAAGGAGCAAGAACTCATTCTTGACTTAGGCTTTCTACGGGCAATGGGGGAAGTTGTACAGTCTACTCGATTTAGATTTATTACAGGCGTACAGGAAATGCTGTTTGATAATCCCAAATTTCAATTCGTAGCAAATGAAATTCGAAGAGTCAAGGAGCGTACTGAGCAAGCGATCATAGTGCGTGAGGATATCGAATTCGTCGTTTCCCAGCGGTTATTACGAAAGGATGACCGTCAAAAAGCCTTAATAAGAGAACACTTACAAAGATTTGCTCCACTTTTTGAGAATCTTGGAGAACAAATCGAGAAGTACACTGCATTATTTCCTATTCACCCTGCATACTTAACGGCATTCGAGAATGTACGTGTTGTGGAGAAACGTGTAGCATTAACTACCATTAGCGATGAGATCGAGAAACTTCTTGATACCGAAGTTCCAGTAAATAGCCCGGGAGTAGTCTCTTACGATAATTATTGGCTCTATATCAAAGGGGACCGTACTTTGCGTACGGATCGAGATGTACGTGAAGTATTGGAAAAGTCGGATGTCCTCATGGATCGGATTGAAAGTTCTTTCCCTAAAGCAAAGGCAAGTTATAAACCAATTGCTAGACGTATCGTACAGGCTCTTTCCGTATTTAGACTTACAACGGATGATATTAAAGTAAAGATCGGCGTCACTTCAGCGGAATTAAGAGACCAATTATTTTTATATTTTGATTTTCCTGATTTAGATTCTGATTTTCTAAATGCAACTATTGATACAATCTTAAATGAGATCATGAAATCCGTCAGCTACCAGTTTATTTCCTTTAATCGAGATAACGGACAATATTACCTCGATTTGGAGAAAGTAACCGACGTTGACTCTTTGATTGAAGAAAAAGCCGGGATGCTAGTTGGCAACCAATTGGACAGATATTACTTTGAAGTCCTCGAGAAGTTAACCGACGATGGATCCCCAAGTATAGTATCGGGTTATCGAATTTGGCAGCACGAATTAAACTGGTACTCAAAGAAAGTAACTCGACCGGGGTATCTATTTTTCGGGGCGCCAAATGAACGTTCCACTGCACAACCGGAGCGGGACTTCTACATTTATATGCTTCAACCGTATGATCCGCCTAAATTCAAAGATGAAGCCAAACCGGATGAAGTGTTCTTCAAACTGGACACAAAGGATGAGTCATTCCATACTGCGCTTCGTCTTTACGCAGGCGCTAGGGAAATGTCCATAACTGCATCAAGCGCGACCAAGAAGCTGTATGACGATAAGGCCGCGGAGTTCTTAAGGAAATTAATGAAGTGGCTTGTTGAGAATATGCCATCTGCATATAAAATGACGTATAAGGGCGTAACTAAGAAACTTGCTGAATGGAGCCTATCTGCTCCAGCGCAAGCGACAGTGCGAGAAATCATCGATGCAGCGGCAGATGATTGTTTAACCACATGGTTTGAGGAGAAGTATTCTGATTATCCTACATTCAGGCTTAGTAGCATCAGTATCACTCGTGAAGCCATGTTGAAAACATATATACCGGAGACATTAGCGAATATCTCTAACCCCAAAACGAAGACGGCAAGAACCATACTTGAAGGACTAGTGTTATTGGATGGGGAAAAAATAAATGTACAGAAATCCGGATATACCAAATGGGTTTTGAGCTTGTTAAATAGTAAAGGCAATGGACAGGTTCTGAATGCCCCTGAACTTCTTGAAGTCCTCCAATCTCAAGGGGATTGGGAAGTCAAGAAAACGATAGAATTCCAATTAGAACCAGAGCTCTTAAGTGTAATATTAGCTACTCTAGTCTACACTGGTGATATTGTAATCACAATTAATGGGGAAACCTATGATTCCATGAAGTTTAACCAGTTAATCGCTTTGAAGGCAGAAGGGATTGCCGAATTTAGTCATATAAAAAAACCAAGTGATTTGCCACTAGCAGAGTTGCGAGCATTATTTGATTTATTTAGTATTAGTCATGGACTACTTCAACCAGATTCCCAGACCAATGGAGTTCAAACGCTTCAAACTAAAGTACAGCAACAACTAACTCAGCTGGTTAAAATGCAACACGAGCTTAAAGATAAAATTCCTACATGGGAATTGCCACTTCTATCGGACGAGGAACTGCAGGATTACCAAGGCAGACTTCAAAGTCTGAATCAATTCCTGCAGAGTCTTCAAGTGTTCGATACACCGGCGAAACTTAAAAATTTCAAAAAGACAATTGAAGAAATTCAAAGCCAGCAAGAATCCATCATGTTAATGGATAAGCTTAATAAGTGGCGTGAGCTTGCCTCCCAAATCACAAAAAAAGCGAACTATATCGTAAGTGCTAGGAATCATGTCTCGATTGCTGATGATTGGTATGTAAAAGTTGAAGGTGCATTGGAGGATCTATACCTTTCCTTAAAGGCTAACAGTGACTGCAGTGCTGAACTCCAAGTAATAGATCAATTAAAGGAACAATATATTGCTTTCTATTACGCGCAACATGCAGCATCACGCTTAGGAGCAACAGAGGAGAATAAGCTCAACCAACTTAAACGTGACGGACGTATCGATACATTGCAGAAGATTTCTATGATCCCAATTCTGCCTGCACAACAATTACAAGCATGGAAGACTAAGTCTGATGATTTGAAAATTTGCTGGAAATTGCAAAAAGGTGAATTGGAGCATTCTCCAGTTTGTCCGCATTGCCGTTATCGTCCAAAAGATGAAAAATTTGCACAGCAAGTAACTGTTCGGCAGTTGGAAACTGAATTAGAAGAATTAGTTGATTCTTGGACGAATACCTTGTTGACTAACCTGAATGATAGTGAGTTACGAGAGAATATTGAATTACTCACTGGCGAACAAAAACAATTAACAAAACAGTTTATGGACGATAAATCATTTGGGATACCGGTTGATTTGCGCTTGGTCCAGACAATAAAAGAAGTCCTAGAAGGAATTCAGAAAGTTGAATTGCCATTAAATCGGTTGTTGCAGATGGCTGGCGATGGTAGTCCATTGACTATTGAGGAGCTGCGCCTGCGGTTTGAACAATTAGTAAGGGAACAGGTTGGCTCACAATCGACTAATCGAGTACGGATCATGTTAAAGAAGGAGTAACTTAAGATATGAGTGATAACTTAAAGCAAGAAACCCTATTCGAGATGAAAAATGAAACCCAAACAGGTCCAGTAACCTGTTTGGGTTTGACATTTGAAAATGATGACGCGCGCCGCGCGTATTTTACCGAGGAGTTGCGTAAGAAGTTACCAGAACTTAAGGGGATTAAAGGATTTCCAAAAGGTGATGATGAGGATATTTTGACTCTTTCAGACCCGCCTTATTACACCGCTTGTCCTAATCCATGGGTCAATGATTTTATTTTGGGTTGGGAAAAATGTAAAGAAATGAATGATGCCTTTGATTTTCAACGAGAACCTTTCACTGCTGATGTTAGTGAAGGTAAGAGTCATCCTATATATAATGCCCATAGTTATCATACGAAGGTCCCTCATAAAGCAATTATGCGTTATATTCTTCATTATACTAATCCTGGCGATGTTGTTTTCGATGGCTTTTGTGGTTCGGGTATGACAGGAGTCGCTGCTGAGATGTGCGGAAATCGTGAAGCGGTTAGGGAATTGGGGTATCAAGTCGATAACGAAGGATGGGTTCTCAAAGAAGAAATAAAAGAAGATGGAAAGGTAAGTTGGGTTCCTTTTTCTAAACTGGGGCCCCGTCGTGCAATATTAAATGATTTATCGTCAGCGGCAACATTTATTTCGTACAACTATAACACCCCAGTTGATATTGCAGCTTTTGAGAAAGAAGCAATTAAACTATTATCTGAAGTGGAAAAAGAATTTGGCTGGATGTATGAAACGAAACATATTGATGGGCAAGTTGGTAGAATTAACTATACCGTTTGGTCTGATGTTTTTGTCTGTCCTGAGTGTACATCTGAGATTGTGTTCCGTGATGTTGCCGTTGATTACGATTCTGGAAATGTAAAAGATGAATTTGCTTGTCCATTTTGTACAAGAACTTTAACAAAACGAAGTATGGAACGAGCATGGACGACAAGATATGATAGTTTAATTGGCCAAAATGTTAGAGAAGCTAAACAGATACCTGTGCTTATCAACTATACGGTTGGTGGTAAGAAAGCTGAAAAAAAACCAGATGAGTTCGATCTTAAGTTAATAGAAAAAATAAACAATTGTGAGATTCCCTACTGGGTTCCGACCAATGAATTAAAAGACGGTCAAAATACTAGACAACCGAAAATATCTCATGGAGTAACGCATATCCATCATTTTTATACAAAACGTAACTTAATGGCTTTAGGAGCTCTTTACAGTGCTGCTTTTAAATCTAAATCAAAACTTTGTGTTTTTTTTGTGCAATATGCTGCTTTAGGGTTCTCTAAATTATCGAGATATTCTCCCAACCATTTTTCCCAAGTAAATAGGTACTTAAGTGGAACATTATATATTGGTTCACAGCAATCGGAAGTATCGGTAAGCTATATACTTTCAAACAAGTTTACACGACTATCTAATAATGAAGCAGTGCTATTTCCAAAAACAAGATCTTCAGTTATCGGATGTGGTGATTCGTCAATTATAGAAATTAAACCTAATTCTGTTGATTATATATTTGTTGATCCTCCGTTTGGAGCGAATCTTAATTATTCTGAGCTTAACTCAATTTGGGAGAGCTGGCTCAAAGTTTCTACCGATGATGAACCGGAGGCAATTGAGAATAGCGTACAAGGAAAAAACCTAAATGATTATCGACAACTTATGTTAGATTGCTTCAAGAAGGCATACTCAATATTGAAACCTGGTCGATGGATGACAGTTGAATTTTCAAATACTAAGGCTTCTGTATGGAATAGTATTCAAACAGCACTTGTGGAGTCAGGGTTCATTGTTGCAAACGTGTCTGCATTAGATAAGAAACAAGGGAGTTTTAAAGCAGTAACAACTACCACGGCAGTGAAGCAGGATTTGGTAATATCGGCATACAAGCCATCTAATGAAATGAAATCCGAAATCATTAAGAATCAATACACGGAAGATTCCGCATGGTCTTATGTAAGAAACCATCTTGAAAAACTACCTATTTACATTGGGCCGAGAGGTATTACTGAACTTATTGTCGAAAGGACTCCAAGAGTTTTGTTCGATAGAATGGTGTCATATTATGTGCAGAATGGTTTAAGCGTACCTTTGTCATCGGCAGAGTTTCAAACAGGTGTGGAACGTCGGTTTCCGATGAGAGATGGTATGGCTTTTCTTGAGAGGCAAGTAGTAGATTACGATAAAAAACGGATGAGCGGAAGAGGAGTTTCTCAACTAAGTCTATTTGTATCTGATGAAAATAGTGCTATTGAATGGCTTCGTCACCAGTTGCTTAAAAAACCACAAACACGTCAAGAGTTACATTCAAGTTTTATTAAAGAGATTCAGCATATTGCTAAGCACGAAATGTTACCAGAGTTAGATACTCTTTTGGAGCAAAATTTCTTAAAGTACGAGGGAGAAAGTGAAGTTCCTAGCCAAATACACACGTATCTAAGTTCAGACTATAAAGATCTACGCAATCTGTCTAAAAAGGACGATAAACTGGTTGAGAAAGCTCTAGATCGTTGGTATGTACCTGATCCAAATAAACAGGCAGATTTGGAGAAATTACGTGAAAAAACATTATTGAGAGAATTTAGTCAATATATTGAAGAGCTTTCTTCCAATAAGAAAAAACTAAAACAATTCCGCACCGAAGCTATCCGAGCTGGATTCAAGAAAGCTTGGAGTGAAAAAGATTACCAAACAATCGTAACAATCGGGGAGCGCCTCCCTGAAAACGTACTTCAAGAAGATGACAAATTGCTAATGTATTACGATAACGCACAGATCAGACTCGGCCTGTAGTTAAGGAAGTGTAGACGATTTGAATAAAAATTGGCGTCAAAAGGTGCTTGAACATTTTCAAGCACCTTTCTACCATATTACGTTAGTGACAGACCCAGATTCCCTGTTGCAAGATGAAGTCATTATCAGCCAGTTGTATAAGTTAGGGATAGACGTTGTAGAATTTAAAGATCGGGCCGTATTCAGGTATTGGTATGAAAGCCAGTATAGACCGAATCCATTTAATAGTTATCTGCTAATACATCCGAAGTCAGATGATATCAGTGATATCCCCTACGATATATGGGCTCAGGGCAAACATATTTCAATTTGTAAAAGTGAATTGTTCCCAATGCTATCCGCACCTATCGTGCAAGAACTCGATTTTAGAACACTAGATACTTTATCGTTGATGGATGATATACCAGTCAAGAGATCAGACAATGATACTATAGACTTCTTATTGAAGCGAATTTACAAATTACCATACGACACTATTGATTCCGCAGCTGAATATATTTTACTTTGTATAAGCCGACATCAACTTCCTTTTACAATGCCTGAAACGATAGAAAACTATCTGAGAGATGCATTAAATCATACAAACAGTAATCCACGATTGATTATATCTGAGTTAATTCAATCTTCTGATGCTTTGTACTCCTTCTTACAGCAGGAATGGTGCAATTTCTTGGAGAATGATACTCCTGAGTATCATCCATTTTGGGATACCAAATTACAAGATACACTTGCTGGTTTATTTCGTATAGGCAAATTAATACCTATTTCCTTTAATAAAGATTCATTACCTGATTCATTATTATTTGGAGTAAAACAACTGAATGAAGAACAGTCACAAATCGTTTTAATAAACGAGCATATCGGTCAGATCGAAAAAATGTTAGAACTTGAGATTGACCGCCGCGGCTGGGTCAACCTTATCGGTTTATTCAGTACTGCGAAATCAATCATGTTAACTCTAGATACTTCATCAGAAATTAGTAAGAAAATAAAGTCCCTTGAGCAACTTATAGAAGAGCAATTTGCTCTCTGGCTAAATAATCATTATGGGGCGTTGGCTTCGTTATCAGATCAGCATACACCAGTTATGCTCCATAAAGTGGCTGAGCATATGCACCTGCAAGGAAATCCTAAAAAGGCTATAATTGTAATGGACGGATTAAGTTTTGTACAGTGGAGTCAATTGCGTTCAAACTTACAGTCTTCTTTCGATTTTATAGAAAACGGTACATTTGCTTGGATCCCTACGTTAACCTCTGTATCTAGACAAGCCATTTTCTCGGGGGAAATACCGAAAACTTATTACTCAACCATTCATACAACAGCTAATGAGGAAAAAGAGTGGAGAGCATGTTGGGCTAAATATGGTATTGCGCCAATACATGTCACGTATGAAAAATCATTAGGCCAAGGGGAATATAATAAATCGGAAATTAAGGCGTTATCTAAATCGAGCATTAAAGTGGCGGGACTTGTAGTCGACATTATCGATAAGTTGACACATCACACGATTCAAGGTCATAGGGGAATGCAAGGGCAAATTTCTATTTGGTTAAAAACCGGTTATTTGCAATCATTACTTCACGATTTATTGGATGCTGGATTTGATGTATATATAACTTCTGATCATGGCAACAAAGAAAGCATAGGTATCGGAGCCATTCGCGAAGGCGTATTAGCGGATACCCGTGGTGAGCGAGTTCGAGTTTATAATTCTGAGGAGTTGCGGGATCGGGCTGTACAGAAATACTCGTCGCAAAAATGGGATTCTATCGGCCTCCCGGATGAATTCTTCGTATTGATAGCTAAAAGTGGCGAGGCTTTTGTTAAAGAAGGCGAAGTTGTAGTGAGCCATGGCGGGACCAGCATTGAAGAGGTTATCGTTCCTTTCGTGCGAGTCAAGAAAAGAAGAGAATGAAGGTGTCAGATTGAAAAAGGCGGTTGGCTTTGATCAAAAACTGCAATTGCATCAGTTGGACCACATCGCACGTGAATTATCAAGAGTGGAAAATCGACAACAGCTATATGATCTAGTGGATCAAAATTTGATGGCAGATATTGCTGGTGCTAAGGCAAGACTTAATGCTAGAACGATTCTGTTTAAAATTTGGCTGTTAGTCGACAACGAGAATATGGAAATTCGGGATCGTGGCTTACAATTGTGTACGAACGCTTCGAGAGAAGAAAGATTGCTCCTGCACTGGGGCATGATGCTTCTTGCATATCCATTCTTCAGGGATGTTGCTGATCAAGTGGGGCGTCTCTTTCAGCTTCATGGGGAATTCTCGAGTATGCAGTTGAGCAGGAAAATTTTTGCGCTTTATGGTGAACGTAGGCGAGTCAGTGTATCAACGGGAGCCGTACTTGGAACTTTTAAACACTTAGAAGTAATCAGTGAGCAAAAAAAACAATATGTGAATGCTGGAAAGATACCCATTCGCCAGTTAGAATATAAACTTTGGCTTATTGAGGTCATGCTGAAAGCCGCTGAGAAATCAGCCATAGAATTAAAGCAAATTGCTACGGAACCTTGTTTGTTCCCATTCAGTTTAAACTTAGCGGAAAGCGAATTGAGAAATAGTCGGTTACAAGTAACGCGGCAGGGTATAGACATGGTGATGGTAGGATTGAGGTAAGGCGGTGGGATCATGATTAAAGTCGGTGAAATAGTACAAGGTGCTCAGTTTCCAGAGAGTGTTGAAATTAAAAAAGTTGAAGCCTTCGATGAAGGCTTTTTCTCTATTGCTGCATTAGGGCGGGATTCGAATCGGTATTATGAGTTAATGTTGGATAAAACTGAGCTTGAATCTTTGAAAAGAATAAGTGGGCAAATTAGTATGGACCAGCAGATAGCCTCAAGTGATCTTCAACATTATCTGCGATATCACGCATTGTTAGTCAATAGTAAATACTCTTCAAAAAGGGCATTGGGCAACAAAAATTTAATTCCATTGCCACATCAGATCGAAGCGGTTTATAGCCGCATGCTTCAAATGCCCCAGGTACGCTTCTTACTTGCGGATGATCCAGGTGCAGGGAAGACGATTATGTCGGGTATGCTCATTAAAGAGCTTAAAGCACGTGAAAGTGTGGAGAGAATCTTAATTCTTGTTCCTCCATTAGTCTTGAAACAATGGCAGGAAGAGTTGCAGGATAAATTCCATGAGGATTTCTTTATCATAAATCGCTCTGTAATCAAGCAGTATGGTTCGAAAAATCCGTTCTTAGAACATGAATGTTGTCTTGCTTCCGTTTATTGGGCGGCCCGTGATGATGTAAAAAGCTTAGTCAGTGAGGCGAATTTCGATCTTGTGATCGTGGATGAAGCTCATAAAATGGCAGCCTACACTCATGGAGTTGCCAATAAGAAAACATCTAAAACAAAGCTATATCACTTAGGCGAAACCGTACTTAGGCAAGCAGAGCATTGCGTGCTGCTAACAGCTACTCCACATAAAGGTGACATGGAGAACTTTCGGCATCTGATGCGTTTAGTAGATGATGATATTTTTTCTAACTTGTCGGTAACAGAATCCCTACGCGAAAAGGCAAATCCGTTTATTATTCGAAGATTAAAGGAAACACTCAAAAATTTTGATGGGACGCCCCTTTTTCCTAAACGGACAGCTAGAACGATTCAGTATACTTTATCTGAAGAAGAACTTGATCTTTACGAATCAGTTACAGATTATGTTCGTCTCTACTTTAATCGAGCGATGAATTCAGGAAGTAACAGCACAGCTTTTGCTATGATGCTGCTCCAAAGAAGGCTCAGCTCGTCTGTTAATGCCATAGATCTGTCGCTTAAGCGTAGAAGAGACCGGTTAATCAAGCTGTTAGAAGAAACGATCGCAAGTAAGAAGAAACAAAACAAAAATAGAATGGAATTTGATTGGGATGAGTATGAAGACGAATCGTTGGAAACTCAAGAACAGTTAGAAGATGAACTTGAAAGCTCAACAGATAACCTTGATCCAGAGGAGCTAAGGATCGAAATTAATGAGTTAGAACGATTAATAAGGAAAACCTCCCGACTGAAAGAAACGGCTGTTGAACGAAAATATGATGAACTAGAGCAAACCTTATTTGGTTGGAATGGTTTATTGAATCAAGGGGAAAAGATTCTTATCTTTACGGAATCGGCGGACACACTTGATTTTTTGGAGAAACGCTTATTAACGCGTGTCCCGCAGATCGCGAAGATTGTTGGGCGTTTCTCTATGGATGAGCGTAGAAGACAAGTTGAATTGTTTCGTAATGAGTGCCAGATCATGCTTGCTACGGATGCCGGTGGAGAGTCGATCAACCTACAGTTTTGTAATCAGATGATCAACTACGACATTCCGTGGAACCCCAATAAGCTAGAACAACGTATGGGACGTATTCATAGAATTGGTCAAAAGAATGAAGTGGCTATCTTTAATCTTGTTGCATCTAACACACGAGAAGGCGACGTAATGATACGTCTGCTTGAGAAAATGGAACGAATGAGGGAAGACTTAGGTGCCGACCTTGTATACGATTTTATCGGTGACATCGTTGATGGTGATTTCAACGATTTGGCATCGTTAATGCAAGCTGCCGTCATTCACCGTGAAAAGTTAGACGATATTATTGCAACTATGGAGCGGAAACTCTCAGAAGAGCATAAAAAACTGCTTGAAGAGGTAGAGCGGGAGAGGCTTTCCGAAGATATTTTTGATTTACCCAAGATGCGAAGGGAACAGCATGATCTTGTAGTAAGAAAACTCCCCGAACAAAATTTTGGGTTATTTACAGAATATATCCTTAAGAAATGTAATGTGCGGATACACCAGACCCAAAATGAGAAGATAAAACGAATTGAACGATTGCCTAAATACATTCGAGATATATCAAAAACAAATCGTCTTCCATTGTATCAACTGGAGGATGCAATTCGTTTCACTTCATTTAGGAGTTATGTAAAGGAAGGAATCGATATCATTTCTGAGGATCATCCTCTATTTAAATTAGGAATGATTCTTACACGTAAAGAAAATGAGAAATTAGCAATAGATCGTTATATGGTGTATTGTCCGGTAAGTGAACCCTTGTCAATTGAGGTTTATCTTAATAGTGTTACCGATGGCACAGGAAATGAATTAGCTAATGAACTTATCCTTCTAGGTAAACGACAGGATGATTCATTAATTCGATTAGATCCTTATTGGTTGTTTCAGCATGAGTTTGTCGGTGAACTTACCACTTTAAGTGAGTCGTTAGATAGTTCATTTCGGTCCGCCGCGGTGAAGGCAGCAATGGATTTACGTGATCAGGTTCGACAAAAACGTGAAGAGCAGCTGGACCGAGTATCAAGCTATTTGGACAAAACGTTTAAAAAACAAATCGATGATTTAATTGAGCGCCGCGGCAAGTATGAACGAGAAAATGAGGAAAATCGTAATGGTGCCTTAATTAATCAAGTTGATGCTAATCTAATTGACGTGGAAATGCGTAAGGAGCGGAGATTAGCTTTAGTTCAAAGACAAAAAAATATTGGAATGAAGCCACCAAAACGAATTGCCCAACTGGAGGTTATACCAAGAGGAAAATCTCAAAGACTTATTTCCGTAGATTACAAGGACATTATCCAGGATTACGAACGACAAAATGGGCGGGCAAATATAAAGACATTTAATCCATTTTCGCTGGTTGACTTTTATAGTGAAAGATTTAACGGGGAGCCACGATTCATCATCATTTCCGACGAAGAAATGTATTGGCCATCCGAAGAATATTCCGAGGATTTGAAAGAGATAGAAGATCGGACTTATATTTATGTTGTGAAAGACGGTACTGTGAAAGAAGAGAGAAAACTAACAGATTTACCAACATTTATTCAAATGTAAGGCTTGGTGTGTCGCGGCGCTTTACAAAGAATAATATTCTACTTTTCGTTTCCTGACATCCTATGTTGGGAAACTTTTTTATTGATGGTTGTATAGCAGGATTTTATTGGATATTGACGAAGACATAGGAAGTGAGAACTATTTCAAATGTTGTACTTTGAAGTACTAATAATTAATTTAACCAAGAAAAGTAATCGATAAATATATTTAAAAAGAACATATGTTTCGTGACATGGATGTGTCCAACGATTGATTTATACTATGTGAGAGTAACACATGAGAGGGGATGATGACAGGATGAGCTCACTGAGAACTATTGAATTGGCTGAGGAAGTATTAAAATCTAAAGGTTGGGCTTACCAATTCGATCTATCTATGTTGTCCGATCAAAATGAAGATTCAATTAATGAGCACATTCGAAATGTTTATTTATCGGCTATTCAGGCGTTATCCAAACAGAAATCCAAAAAACTCTTGAAGGGACCTTTCTATCTTTGGATTTGTCAGAAGAAGCTGTTAGGTGGTAACCGTCAGGTTGTTGATGGTTTTGCCTTGATCGTTACGCCATTTTTTCAAGACGTGGTTGGCCGAGATGTGGACCCTGTTGTTGAAACGATGTGGCGGCATAGAGGATATATTCGAATGGAATCTGCTATTCCTATTTTAGAAGGCGCGGTTCCTAATTGTGTTTTCGAAGAGGGGCAAGTGTTACCGATCGAATTGGATGGCGAGCTGAAATCCAGATTATCGGATGCTTTTGAGGAGCATCAGTATATGCTTTCACTTACCAATCCAGGGATGACTCTCAGATCCAATCCTTACGAATAAATAATCGGAGGCCAACATGAACATCCATCAAATAGAAGAAGCTTTGTCTATTCCCGAAACGTCGCTACGTTGCCAACGCGTGCTTGATGAAGTCCAGCCAGTGCTTCGTCAACTCATGGAAGAATTCAAAAACAAATATGCAGGCGATGTCCCGGAACTGCTAGATTACCATGTCCATACATATGAAGTTACTCTTCGTACAACGATGCATGATGCTCGGAATCCTAAGTATGCGGAAAGCAAGCAGAATTCTGATATTGGCAAAAAAGCATTTGTTGAATTAACGGATAAAAGCCTCTTTCAATCAGAGTACTCTGCTTTAATGCTCTCGTTAAACGGGGCGGATCGAAAACTGAAAATAATACTGAACAGCAATTTCTATCCTTTCTGGGAGGCTGTGCGAACTCAACATAACCTAGAAGAATTTGGCGCGATCCTAGATTTACTTTCAGATCAAGTAAGTATATATGTTAGCGATAATGATGAAGTTTTGTTAAACAAATCGGATTTGATCCCTTATATTCAAAAAAGTGCAAATGAGAAACGTCGTCCTTGGATAAGTTTTGGCACATTAATTGATTTTGATCAGATACCACAAATGGATCGACTTATTGATGTGATATGGAATACTTGGAATTTACTCAAACCGATTCGGCAATTTGTACGTAATGAGGCGACTAGCCATGCTCTTTCTTTGAAGATTTTGGAACAGTTTAATTCTCATGCTGAGGATATCAAGCTCACTCTCCATGGCAAAGAATATGTTGTTAAGTTCGATCAAGTGAATCAAATCAAACCTAACCAACGCCGGCAAAAATACGGGATCTATGATAAAGGCCAATTGGTAACGGATGGGATGTTAGAAAACTACTTGCGGGAACCCAATGAAGCGATCGGTGTGTTTGTCAACGGATATGGGCATCTCTTCTATAATCTCCGCAACTTACATGGAAATGGTCTTATTCAGTGGGCGATAACGAAAAGCTTTAAGTTCCGAGGTAAAGATCAATACTCATCTAATCATAACAAAGAATATCAAACGAAATCACTTGAAGAATTAGTGAAGCACGGGTTCCAGCTTGATGGGAATTCGTTTTTTGTTGGTGCTTGGGATAATGAGAAGCTGCTGTTTACGGAGCCAATCGAAAATGTGAAGAGCAGGTTGATCACAGCTGCTGCACTATTCGCAGATTGTACAGGAATGATCCATCTTCCCAAAGATTCACCAGAGTCATTCATACAGGAGAATGAACCTCATGCTGAGGAAGAGGAGGAAATGGAAGAGGGATTTCAGCACGATTTTAACCTGAGCGCCATCCTGTCCAATGTACGCGAGAGTCCCTTCACATACCCGGACGCTATTGTTCGGGATTTCCATTTGAACCTGACGAGCCTGGAAGACAAACATTTTGTCATCTTGAACGGGATATCCGGTACGGGGAAAACAAGACTTTGCTTGCTCTATGCAAACGCGGTATACGGCAAAACGTACGACGCGATGAATCCGTATTTGAAAGTCATTCCGGTACGGCCGGATTGGACCGATTCTACGTCTTTATTCGGTTATTACAGCGCTTTGGAAAAAAGATATGTTCGGACGCCATTTCTGAACGCCGTGCTTCAAGCCATCCAGGAAGGAAAACCGATGTTCATTGTGCTGGACGAGATGAATCTGGCCCGCGTCGAATACTATCTGAGTGACTACTTAAGTGCGATTGAATCGAGACAGCCGATTCGTCTGCATACGGAAAGCCATATTACAGATGTTCCGCAGGAGCTGCAAATCCCACACAACCTCTATGTAATAGGGACGATCAACGTGGATGAGACGACACACAGCATCTCGGATAAAGTGTTGGACAGAGCCTTCGTTATGACCTTGTCGGATGTCGATTTGGATCAGTTCTGGGTACAGGCGGAGTCTAAGTATAAGGTCGCCTTGCAGGAAGAATGGAAAATGCTTCAGGCACTTCATGAAAAGCTAAGCCGGTATGAGCTTCATTTCGGTTACCGGACGATGAATGAGATGCTCCGCAAGCTGTACGCCAACGAGGAACTAGATTCGGATATTCGCATGGAGAAGAAGGAAGCAGTCGATCGCGTGATTGCCGAGAAAGTGCTGCCCAAGATTCGCGGGGATGAGCGAATTGATGCTTTGCTCACCGACTTGATCGATTGGACAGCCGCGTTATTCGGCGACGGATCGGAATCGCTCTATCATTTGCTGCGCATGAAAGGAGAACTGGATCGGTATGGCGCTACCCAGTTCTGGAGATAATCCTGAATTCTACTGCTCGGACACGGGGATATGGACTCCGATTGATAAAATGCGATTTGAGGAAGCGCGAGTCTATCGCTGGAGAACGTCGTACCGCGAGCCATTCCAATTTTTTGCGCTTGGCATGCCGATCTCGATGGTGCGAACGGTAACAGGCTGGGAAGGCGAATGGACGGCGCCTTTCCAGTCTGGCTTGCTGACTTTCACAATTGAACAAGCTGAACGAATAACCCATGAGACGTACTTGTTTCCAGACAAGCGGAAAATAACCGAAGCAGACTACACGCAAATGATAGCGGATATTCTTGCGGAAGCGGCGGCTTGTTTTCAACATTGCGGAGCTTTTCTGAAGTTCGATAACAAAGGTTTCGCTCGAAAAACCTCATTGGCGCAGTGGGATTATGTCGATCGTTCCTTTTATCGGCTGCAGCAATGGTTTCGAGACATTCAAGCCAGACCGCTTCGCAAGCTGACCAGGACTGATCAATGGATTCGCAGAGAAAACGTGAAGCATGTGACGCCGGCGCTACTTGCTTGGTCGGAACGACATCCAGGCAACGGAATGAGTCGAGAAATTCCCGTTCCCGAGCTCGTATGGTCTGGTGAGCGCGAGGACACGTACAGCGTATATGAGAACCGAGTGTTGCTTCGGCAACTGCTCGAGCTACAGCATCTTCTGCGTGAGTACCAGAGCGTATCCATGGATGCGATACGATCCAAAGCCGGTTATTATCTTGATCGTGTGAACGGGTGGCTTCGCTCTTCTTTTCTGCAACAGCTACAGCCTCACGCTGGCCCGGTCGTCGTATCACAAGTGTTTCGCAAACATCCGATCTATCGGAATTGGTTTTCTTGGTTTCAGCAGCTCTATCAATTTAATGAGTACTCGATCGGAGTTCAAAACTCAATTCCTTTGAAAGACACGTATCATCTTTATGAAATATGGGTCTTCATGCAACTGGTCAAGATACTGCGGGAAAATGGCTCATTGCTCGATTCTTCCGATCTCTTTACCCTTGAGCAGGATGGTCTAGTCTTGAATTTGTCCGAGAAAAAAGAGCGCCGAATTAAGCTGGTTGGCGGCGCCACTCTTGCTTATCAACGAAGGTTCAAACCGTCAACGCTCGATTTCGTCACGTATACGCATGATATGATCCCGGATATCGTTCTTGAGGTCAAAGGGCAATTGTTTATTTTTGATCCAAAGTATCGCGTCGATCGCAATCTACCGATGGCGCTAGGAGAAATGCATAAGTATCGGGATGGAATCGTGCGATCAACTGATGGTAGCAGGGCGGTAGAAGAGGTTTATATTATTACGCCTGCAGACGGTAAGGAAAATTCGATTCTGTTCGGAGACGACTATATGAAGAAGCATCGCATGGGGGTATATACATTAAAGCCGGGCATATGGAATAAGGAATTAGCGAATAAGTTAACGAATATCATGAGCGAATCCGTAGAGGCACTGATTTAAAGCGGAGAGGAGTCAGTTAGGATGGCCGATGTCGAAGATAAACATGGATTGAGTTGGAATTCACTCATTGAAAAAGCGATCGAATTTGCCGCCTACGCACATCGAAATCAGACGCGCAAAGGAACAGAAATTCCATATATCAGTCATCCGTATGCGGTAGGAATGATTTTGCTGAAAGCGGGTTGTAAGGAAGAAGTCGTAGCTGCCGGGATCCTGCATGATACGCTTGAGGATACCGAGACGACCGATGAACAATTGCTTGAACTGTTTGGCTCCGTTGTTCTTGAAATTGTCAAGGGGTGCTCTGAACCCGACAAAGGAGCCACTTGGGAGGAGAGAAAACAGCACACGCTGGAGGCGCTTAAAACGTCGAATCTGGCCATTCGTCAGGTGTCTTGCGCAGATAAGCTGCACAATATCCGCTCAATAAGACGGGATTTGGAGCAATATGGCGAAGAGACGTGGAAGCGATTCAAACGGGGACGTGAGAGCCAGGAATGGTATTATACTGGGCTAATTGAAAGTCTTGGATACGCATCGCGATTTCCGCTCTTAGATGAGTTGCAAGATGAGATAGAGCAAGTTTTTGGAGCCCCATTGGCGCAACCGGAGTGGAGTAAACTTCGATACAGCCAAAAGTTTATTGATCTGGCTTTTGAAACTGCGTATGGCAACCTGTCTGATATTGAAGAGCGGCAGCCGAAGTTTGTCAAGCTAGGAGCATGGGATCTTATACAGCATATCCACGAACGAGCTTATCCGCTATATCCGGAATATCAAGACGATTTCGATAGGCTGATAACTTATTTACAAGAAAGGGGCATCGAGTTTGAATTTAACAGTGAAGGCCCCGCTATTCTTGTAGGCTTCTGCACTGTACTCATGAGCGCATTAAACATGTATCCTTCTGAGGTATTTCATCATTTCAAGCGTGGTATAAAACGTGGGATATTATAAAAGAAACTACACCATGGCGGACTTCAATTATTTTGAGGTTCGTTTTTTTCATAGGAACAAACATTCGGTGACAAGTAGAGGTCAAATGGTCGTGTCATAATTTGGGAGAAGTGGAACTGGACTCGGAGGAAGATTTGATACTCAAATCCTAGATCATCCAAATAATCTTAATATGCACTGTACAAGGAGATGCTGTTATGCGGCTCAACAAATTAAGAATAAGCAATTTTCGTAGTTATGGACCAACGGAAACGGTAATAGATTTCGAAGATATTACAACATTTATCGGGGCTAACAGTAGTGGGAAAAGCGCTGCGCTGCAGGCACTAACGAAGTTGTTTGGAGAAACAAATGCAGATAGAACGTTAGAGAAGTCCGATTTTTATGTATCGTATGACGAAGTACTTGAAGATTTGGAGAGGCGAGAGCTTTACATCGAGGCGAATTTCTCATTTCCGGAAATTGAGAACGATGAAGGTGAAACACATTATGCAATACCTACGTATTTTGATAACTTTGTTGTTGAAAACACTGGCGAGCCACCGTTCTTGCGAATTAGGCTACAAGCTACTTGGGAGCAAAGCAATACACCAGATGGAATCATAGAAAGTAAAGTCAACTATGTGTCTCTATCAGAGGATGCAGAAGAGGTAGCTACGAAGATTCCGCCAAGCGAGCTCTCACAAATAAAAATTATCTATGTTCCAGCAATTCGCAATCCATCCACGTTATTAAGGAATGCGACCGGAACATTGCTCTGGCGTGTTTTGAAGAGTATTAACTGGTCAACCGAAACAAAGGAGAACATTAAGGATCAACTAAAACGTGCTGAAGAATCCTTGTTTGAAGAGGCTGGATTAGAGAGGGTTAGGGATTCACTGAAAGATCACTGGAAAAAATACCATAAGGATACCCGATACTCGGAAGCAAACATCAGATTCAATAGCACAGACCTGGATCAATTAATAAAAAAGTTTGAAGTGGATTTTATGCCATCCATAACGCAAAAAGCATATTCCATTGATTCATTAGGAGATGGGCTTAGGTCTTTATTCTATTTGTCACTCGTGGATTCGTTTCTGGAAATTGAACAGCAAGCTATGGACAATAGTGAAGATGAGGATGCACCACTATTTAACATCCAAATTCCGGCCCTAACAATTCTCGCTATCGAAGAACCTGAAAACCATGTGTCTCCACATCTATTGGGCAATATTATCGTTAATTTGAATAGAATCGCTTCAAAAAATAATTCCCAAGTCATTTTAACCTCACATACGCCAGCAATTGTGAAGAGGGTTTTGCCTGAATCAATTCGATATTTCAATATTTCGGTAGATGAGGTTGTTACGAAAGTAAAAAAAATCGTATTACCTCGTTTACAGGGATCTGCAGAAAATGAAGAAGCGTATAAATATGTAAAAGAAGCTGTAAGGGCATACCCAGAGATTTACTTCTCGAAATTAGTTATTTTAGGTGAAGGGGATAGTGAAGAAATCGTTATCCCTAAAGCTATTGAATTGAAGACAGAAGATCATTTGGATAGCATTTCGGTATCTGTAGTACCGCTTGGGGGAAGACACGTTAATCACTTTTGGAAGCTTTTAAATGAACTGGAAATTCCCTATGTCACACTATTGGATCTTGATAAGGAGCGAAGTGGTGGGGGTTGGGGACGGATAAAATATGCTTTATTGCAATTGATTAAAATCGGTGTGGATAAGAGTGAACTATTATCATTAATGGGTGGAAGCATCCTTAGTGATGAAGATCTGAATGAAATGCATACTTGGGATGAAAGTTATGTTGATAACCAAAAGGCTTGGTTACAAAGGTTAGAAAACTACGATATTTATTTCTCAAGTCCATTGGACTTGGACTTTATGATGTTAGAGGCGTTTCCGGATGCATATAAACAGATACTTAGGCTCAATGAAGGGCCACGAATAGACAAAATAGGAAAAGTACTAGAGATAGAAAATGACGAACCAGAATTACCGGAGTATCTCGAACGTGTTAGTAATGCGACTAAACATACATTAAAAGAAGGAGGGAGTAGTGGTGATACTTACACGATTGAACAGAAAAAATTGATGGTGTGGTATGATTACTTCTTTTTACAACGGGGAAAACCAGTCACCCATCGGTTGGCGATATTGAATATCACTGATGAATTGTTCGAGGAACGCTTGCCGGCACCATTAAAACGGCTGATTGCTAGTGTGAAACAAAAAATTTCTAGCGATTAAGGAAAGGCTATTAGATGAAAATCATTGATAAGAATAGATGGGAACCTGCCGACGGACTAATGCTTGAACCTGCTGCGCTACAAGTTGTAAAAAGCGAAGACAACGCTTTAGTTATTGCTGGGCCTGGAGCAGGTAAGACGGAATTGCTTGCACAAAGAGCCTGCTATTTGCTTGAGACATCTACCTGCAAGGTGCCAAGGAAAATTCTTGAAATAAGTTTTAAGAGAGATGCCGCGAAAAACCTCGCCGAACGGGTAGAGAAACGTTGCGGTACAGAACTTTCAAAGCGATTCCAATCTATGACTTATGATGCATTTGCTAAAAGTCTTGTGGATCGTTTCTATCTAGGTATTCCTGAGGATTACAGGCCTGATTCAGTCTATGATATCGCTGTTGCGGACCGAACTCAAAACGATATTAGGACTGCGTATGAGCATGCTGGGTTTATACCTCCCGCTGGGATGCGGCCAGGTGACATAAACAACTTGTTGGAAAAGGAAATCGTTCGATATTCTTTACCATTACCTTTGGATAATAAATATCCAACAAAGACTGCTTGGTCATTCTTACTTAAAGGTGAGGTAACTAGTACGGCTAGATTGTCGTTCGCTATGATCACTAGGCTGGCAACGTATTTGTTAGTATCAAATCCTCAATTGAGGAAGGCTTTGCAATTGACTTATAGTCATGTGTTTCTCGATGAGTTTCAGGATACCACGAATATTCAGTATGAATTTGTGAAGGCATGCTTTCATAATTCCAACTCGGTATTAACTGCAGTGGGGGATGGAAAACAACGTATTATGGTGTGGGCTGGAGCGATGAGAGAGATTTTCCCAACTTATCAGTCCGACTTTGGAGCAACTACTTATCGGTTAGTGATGAATCATCGATCAGCACCCAGACTCATTGAAATTCAGAAAATGTTTTTTTCAAGATTTAATGAGCAGCCCATATCAATCCAAACGAATCCAAAATGGCAAGCATCTGATGGCCGAGCTTACCTTCATTGGTTTGAAAATCATATCCAGGAAGCCCAAGCAATTGGAGGCATTGTGCAGTCTTACTTAGCAGACGGTAGCCATAAACCGAATGATATCTGTATTCTTGTGAAACAAAAAATAGATGTGTACTGCAGCGAAATGATTACGGAATTTAATAAAATTGGAATACAGGTGAGAAACGAAGGGGTATATCAGGACTTCCTTAAAGAAGATTTCATATCCCTTTGTATTCACACAATGACTATAGCAATCAGAAGAAATGCAGGTTCATGGACTTATTGTAGGAATATATTTCTCGATTTAAAAAACATGGACGAAACATCTTCGAAGATTCACGAACCACAGAGAGAATTAAGTGATTTTATTAAGAAACTCAAATCTGATTTGAGGTCAATAAGTAACGAAAATTATCTGGGGAATATATTAAAAAGAATTTGTGACTTTTATTCTATTGATGCACTGAAAGCGTACTTTCCGCAATATATGAGATCAAATTATATCGAAAAGCTACGTCTACAGTTGGCTAAATATCTGTGGGAAGAATACATGAAAGCGGGCAGTTTGGACATTGCAATCGATAATTTGCTTGGGAAAAATACAGTTCCTATTATGACAATTCATAAGAGTAAGGGATTAGAGTATAAAACAATAATTTTTTTGGGACTAGAGGATGCGGCTTTTTATAAATTTGCAGATCAGAGGGAAGAGCATACAGCAACTTTTTTTGTAGCTCTCTCAAGGGCTAAAGATAATCTTCATTTTACTTTCAGTAAAGTACGACCGATTGGATTATACCGTGATGAACAAGATAGGAAAATTATTATGGATTTTTATCATGCATTACGTGATTCAGGAGTTGTAGAGCCGGTAGTTCATACCACAATGTAGAGGTGAGATCGTGTCCGTTTTAATAAAAGATTTTAAAGACGGGGATGAATTTGTCGGGTATTACTTGATAAAAGAAATAGAAGCAAAGCAGACAAATAGTTCGATTCCTAAAGATTTCTTAGATATAGTACTTGCTGATTCAAGTGGCAATATTTCTGCAAAGTATTGGGAAGCAAGTAAGCTCGATATTGAAACATTCTTTCCGATGTGTCTTGTTAAAGTGCAGGGTGTGGTTCAAGTATACCGTGAAAAACTGCAAGTAAAAGTAATACGAATCCGAAAAACAACGAAACAAGACGGGGTATCCGTAACGGATTTTATCCGTGCCGCCCCTGTAGGTGCTGACGAACTAATCCCAATCATTGAAAATGCCATAAATAGTCTAAATCATAATGATATTAAATCGATTGTATCTTTTTGTTTTGAGAAAGTGAAAGATACACTGCATTCTGCACCCGCGGCTAAATCCCATCATCATGCTTATTACGGTGGACTAGCTTACCATATAGTTCGAATGCTTGAACTAGGCGAATTTATTAGTCAGCAACGGCCGTTTCTTAACTCGGATTTGATTAAGGCGGGCATCATCTTGCATGATATCGCAAAACCAGTGGAAATGATTTCGGAGTATGGTATGGTAGTTGATTACAGTAATCAAGGCAAATTGATCGGACATATCAGTATGGCTACCAATTGGATTACAGAAGCTGCAATCAAACTTGGGCTCGATTTAGAGTCGAATGCCATCATGGCGCTACAACATTTGATTCTGTCTCATCATAATTTGGGTGAATGGGGAAGCCCTGTTCAACCGCAATTACCGGAAGCTGTGGCCCTTCACTATATCGATGCGATGGATGCTAAGCTGCAGATGGTAGAGGACATGCTTCAAACAACCGCGGATAGTGAAGAATGGACACCGGTTATTCGCGGTTTGGAGAACAAAGCTATTTACAGATTAAAATTATGATTTTATCTGGAGGGTAAAATATTGATTTGGGTAAACGTTCATATCCCTGACAAATTATGTACAGCCCATAAATCCACGTGCGGACATGTTCTACAAGAAGAAACGAGCCTTAAAGGAATTCGAGAAATGAGGGGCGATGGTGGTTGGTATGATTTCTCCCTCATGGATGAGGCGTCGACATGGTCCAAGACTAATTATCCGGAATACCCATTTAAGAAATGCGGCAAGTGCAAGCCATAAACAACAGTATGACGAAAGGAGATGCGAAATGGCAAAGGATTTGGATTTTGATCTGAAAATGTGCGAAAAAAATGTATATGTAACATACTTTGAGTTCTGGAACAAACCTGGGTTCGATGAACGATTAGTACGGGAACAAATGGTGCAGTTTGGAAAAGACGAAGATGGCATTAAAATGTGCATTCAGGCAGCCAGAAGGATAGCGGAAAATGGACTCCAAATTGAAACCTTAAAGGTAATCGCGAACTCTCCCCGAGTTAATCAGGTAGCACGAGAGAAGGCAAGATCACTGCTTAATTCTATGTAAAATAAGCAAATCCATCTTGGTAAAATATCGCTTCGTAATCTTAGTTTACGATTGGAGGCGGTATTTTGATTTTTCTCAGGTAAGGGGGATATATTGATCTCGTCATTATTTCCATTTTCTCATTTCTGCTTGTACTCGCACGCCTTGAAATTGGAATGACCGGGATACCTTCAACGAGAAGGAGATTTGCATCGGTTTCGCTTCAAGCACCTCGCCGCGGGCAATTCATACAGAGGACTTGAAGGGCACACAATGACTGTCCACCGGTCAGATAGAATAAACAGGAATTTCATATGTTTATGTCGAATTAGTCTTACGAACTATAGGCGGCATTACTTTGGAACTACAAAATTAACGGAGATGGGATATGTATGGAACACACAACTCTATATGCAAACGAATTGAACCAATTGGAGGAACTAGCGGCCAAGTATGGTATTTCTGAGCATGTCCAGCAAAAGATTGCTCAATGCCGCAAAGATATAACAGAATTCTCATTAAAGGTATTGGTAATCGGCGGGTTTAGCGCAGGTAAGAGCGCCTTGTTAAACACGTTACTCAATCGGGATTTGTTGGTGGAGGATCAAGGGCCGGAGACAGCAATCGCAAGTGAGCTTATTTATGATGAACGGGAATACGTGGAATTGGTTGGTGGTCTCAATGGTAATGTTAGGTGCTCGGTTGATGAAATTTCACACCTAGATTCGAACTCCTATCAACATCTGACATATCATATCCAACATGACTTCTTGAAAAAATACAAGAGCTATACTCTGGTAGATATGCCAGGTTTGAATTCTGGACTGGAGCAACATAACAAAGCGATTATGCAATATATAGGACAGGGAAATGCATATATCTTGGTCGTAGACTGCGAGGACGGAGAAATCAAATCCTCATCTATCGACTTTTTACGAGAAATAAAGCAATACGACAATAACTTGTCTATTGTTGTAACCAAATCAGATAAAAAGCCGGAGAGTCAAGTTGCGGCAATCGTTAATAAAGTAAAGCAAACAGCTAGTGCTATATTCCAAAAGGACGTTGTCGTTGTCTCTACCTCCAAGTTCGATAACATCGAGGTAGAGATGGAAAAGATCCTCGGTTCCTTTCATATCAAGGACCTCTGTGAGCAAGCCTTTAAGCCGCATATAGTTGAAATCGCAAATCTTTGCATGGCGGCTATCGAAAAGATTGCTCAGAGTTATGAGTTTGACGATCAGGAGCTTGTCGAAAAGATTAAAATGCATCAGAAAACAAGAGAGCAGTTGGTTAGCCGAATGGAAAAAGAACGCAAAAAGCTCTCTTTGAAAATGAAAAATCAAGTTAAGCCGGCCATTGTAGCTGATGTGCAGAATGCACTTTACTCTAATTCATCAGCTTTAGCCTCCAGTATTACTTCCGGAGACAATGCTTTTACAAGAACTGTAAATGATTTGTTGCGTCCTGTGCTCATTTCTTCGACGCAGCGCTACACCGAAGCATCTTTTCATGAATTTGTTCAGCAGATTGACTTAAAGGAAATTTTTGAGGACCATTCCGAGAATATCGCGGCAGATATTGCAGGTAAGTATACAGCGGTGACATCAAGCCTGCAAAAAATCCTTGAAACAACGGATAAATCGAAAGGACTTTACCGGTTATTAACTGGGGTTCTCGCGATTACAACGACAGTTGTGGCACCATGGTTAGAGTTGATTATCATCTTCCTGCCAGACATTATGAGGTTCTTTGGGCAGCTATCTCAGAAGAGCCAGCAGGAGGACTTGAAACGTAAAGTAGAAACCGAAATTATTCCACAAATCGTGTCCAAGCTTAGCCAAGAGATGGACCATACATTAGTAGAATTAGAGTCAGAACTTATGGATGAGATGGAAGAAAAGATGAATGAAATGATCGAAGTAGAAACCGAGGCGCTTCAAGCCTCGCTTACTATGAAACAAGCAAAAGAATCGGCATATGCAGCTATGCAAAATGAAACGGCACAAGATATTCGCCAAGTACAGTCACTCATTCAGGCACTGTAATTTATAAGTTAGGTGGGGTGAACTATGATGCATACAAAAGTGAAGGATGAAGAATTTCTTCAAACTATTACACGGATTGCTGGTGTGTTGGAACAATCCAGTCAATTCATTAATAATGAGCAGTTGTTCGAATTTCGAAATAAAGTTGACAATATTAAACAGAATCTCGCAACTATTAAAGAAACTGAGCGAGTCCTGAAAATTGGCATTGTAGGAGATGTAAAGGCCGGAAAATCATCCTTTCTTAATGCCCTGATCTTTGAAGGTGAATCAGTGCTTCCCAAGGCTCCGACCCCAATGACAGCGGCCTTGACAAAGATTGGGCACAGTGAAACTCCTTATGCCAAAATAGTTTATTATACGGATTATGACTGGCAGGGAATAGAGAAGCTATCAAAAGAATACGATACTCTCATTCAAAGAAAGTTGGGAGAAGAGCTCAAAAGCTACATACCAACCGACATAAGCGGTTACGCATACCCTCCACCAACCTACGAATCCGTAGAGCAGATGATAATGGAAAGTATCCCTGTCCATATAAGAGCATGTAAAGAACTTACTCGAATGGTGGAGCAAAGCAATCTCGATGTGTATGAATGGCTAGGCAAGACTCAGGAGATTAACGGCCTTGCTTCTCAGAAGGCATTCATACAGGAACTGAACCAATATGTCGGGTCTAACGGTACATTTACCCCAATTGTTAAACATACAGAGATTTACTTAGACAATCCTTTACTGAAAGATATTGAAGTTATCGATACTCCCGGACTAAACGATCCGATTCTATCGCGAAGCCGAAAGACTCAGGATTTTTTAATCAATTGCGACGTCGTTTTTTTGCTTAGTTATGTGGGGCAATTTCTTGGAGAAAGAGATATCCAGTTCTTGACGAAGACGCTGCCGGGAGAAGGCATTCGGAAAGCCGTTCTGATCGGTAGCAAATTCGATTCCGGGATTCTGGATTACAAGGTAAGGATGGCTCCATTTACGGAAGCTTTCAAAAAGAGCCGGCAAACCTTTAATACACAAGCAGTACATAATGTGGAGGAACTTACGAAATCGCAGAACTGTCCGCCAGTTTTGAGAAATCTTCAGGAATCCCTCCCGCCTACGTTTATATCCTCCCTAATGTATGCTGCGGCCAAGCATATTCAAGATAATGTCCCGCTGCCGGAGGAGGAACAAAATGTCATCACTCAAATGAAAAAGCGTTTTGAAGGCTTCCTGGATACGCCGGAATTTTTGTTCCAATTATCTAATATTGAGAATACAAAAAATAAAATTTTTAATGAACTGAAAATCCAGAAAGAACAAACGATCTTGGAGCGGGTCTCGGATTTAACAAGTTCTCAAAAAAGCCATATATTAAATATGCTCGACAATATTCATATAGCTATTTTGAAGAGCCAAGAGGATTTAAATCATTACGATTTCGAACAATTGCAACAGAAATTAAAAGCATTACGTTCAAAGCTAAATTCAATTCGAATTGAAGTGAAATCTATTTTCGAAAAGAGCAGCATTGATGCCCAGCGGATTCTGAAGGATCTGGAAGTTGACATTGCGAAAGAGATTGATAATTTCTTGGGAGTAACGGTTTCTACGCGGACAGAAACCAGAGAGCGTACGAGAAGTGTTGGATTTCTCGGTTTGAAAAAGGAGCATTACACGGTAACCGATACGATCAATTCAGCTAATGTACATGAAGCAATATCCAGTCTGCGGAAGTACACGACTCGCACTAAAGAATTGGTCAACAGGGAATTCCGTTCCTTGTTCAATCTAAATGATGTAAAAAAGCAGCTGAAAGATGCGGTAATCGGTGCCTTTGATTTAAGTGACGAGAAATTTAATGAGAGAGACATCCTGGTACCAATGGACATCGTATTGGGAAGGCTTTCGATTCCATCACTCGAGATCAACACACACGGTTACGACGAAGCCATACTAAGTAAGTTTTCTACCGGTGTGATCGAGGGTAATGCCATCAGCGAGCTGATGTATGAGCAGGAAAAGATGCTGCGAGAAATTTCTAATGATATTGTAAAAAGACTGCAATCGTTAGCCGAGCAAATCAATAACAGCTTAGTGGATCAGGCAAGCGTATTCGTGGATAACATCGAAAAGCAGCTTACGCATAATGTTGAGCTCGTTCAAAATTTACTGAAAGACAAAGAGAAGAGCATTCAGAAATATGAACTTCTTGTTGAACAAGTTCAAAGTTTCAAAATGGAGATTCGACATCATTAGAATGAGGTGGCAAGATGGATTTATGGGACGATGACGATGATCTTCTACTGGAAGAAGAGAAAAATCCGTATCTTGAAGATGAGCAGAAGGGGTTAGCGTTGATCGCCAAGCTGCTGTCTAATGATAAGAAGAACATAAATAAACAAAGGAATATTCGCAAGCTGGACTACTTGCTGGATCGGAAGCTTTTGGAGACGTCTGGAAAGGTCAGCTTATCCAATGAAATTGAATTGTATGACCGGCTAATTCAACTTAGCGACAAGTTGTTTGAGCAGCACAAGCTTCAGCTGCTCAAGAACAAAACGGTTGTTGGCATTGGTGGGAAATTCAGCGCGGGTAAGTCCAAGTTTATTAATGCTGTACTTGGAAGCGATTTGTTGCCTGAGGATCAGAGTCCGACAACCTCCATCCCTACTTATTTAGTTCGAAAGCAGTGGATGTCGGTTCAGGCTTATACCTACAATGATCAGGATATTACTCTGGACATGGAAGCTGCCCAGGCATTAACTCATGCCTTTTATCAAAAATATAAAATTGGATTTTCACAGTTTATTAATAATCTGGTGATGAACGTACCGGACTTCCGCTATCAAAATATTGCCATACTGGACACTCCTGGATATAACAAGGCCGACTCCAGTGTGAAGCGGAGCGTTTCGGATGCGGAAAAGGCGTATCATCAACTGAAAACCGTAGACTATATGATCTGGTTGGTTGATATTGAGAACGGTATTATCCAGCAGCCGGACCTTGATTTTATTCGATCGATTAAAGCAAAGAACCCTATTCTCGTGGTTTTTAACAAGGCCGATAAGAAGACTGATAGAGAAATTCATGCTATCGTTGCAAGAAGTCGGGACATTTTGTACAGATCGGGGCTGCCCATTTATGACGTTGTCGCTTATTCTGCCCTAGAAAGAGAGGAATACGGAGGAACCGACCGGTTAAGGCAGTTCCTAGACAGGGCAGATCGGGACGTCAATCGCAACGAAGACATTGCCAGACAGATTAAAGAGATTCATAAGATCATTACGCGGCAACTAGGGGCCGAGCGAAAAAGGATGATTGACCGCCGAAATGAAATCGGTCAAGTCATTTTTCAATCGGAGAGCGTTATGGAGATTCAAACGTTGGTCAAGCTGTATTCGGAAGTCATTCGTGATATCCGAAATATCGACGAATACGCCAACGCGGTAGAAATGGTTCAGAAAGACATTAATAAATTATTAGCTTCTATTTCTAATTGACCGGAGAAATGGTAATGAAGACACCTAAGGATAGTTTCGAATTATTATCAAAGCTTCTCTCAGAACAGCAATCACCTAACACCACTGAAAAAACATTGCTGGAAGATTTGTTTTCGTTCGTCACAAAAGACTTTGCTACCATGCTGGAGAGAAACCCTTATCCCCAGAAAGCCAAACTGATGGGAGGGATGAGAAGGGTACTTGAACGAGCAGAAATCCTGACGCAGTTTCCTCAGCTTATCGGGAAAACGACTATCGGTATTCTAGGCACGAATGGACTAGATCAAAAAATACTGGATTTTGTCGCGAAATCGAAATTGCACAAGATTAACAACAATATACCGGCCGTATTGTATTCATCGGATTCGCCTAATACAATACATGCTGTAAATCTTATAGAAAACCAAATTAGTTTAAGCGAGAAGGATTTCTTTAACGCCAACAAGGAACTTCACAAAAGGGATATCGATATTCGGCAGTTTCTGTACGCGTTTAGTATTTCAGCAAGCATTCCGTACAAAGCCATCTCTTATATTCATTTTCCGTTTTACTCCTTGAAATCTATGGAGTACCATCAAAACCTATTGAATATGACAGATTACATAGTCATTCCAACAGATGAACGAGGAATTTGGAAACAAACGATAGAGTCCTTCGCCAGATCGAATCCATGGACACCCATTGTTATTGTAACAGATGAGAAGAGCAGGGAAGCTGTTAAAGAGATTGTAAAGCCGTTCACTAGCAAGGTGAAGTGGCTGGAGAATCCCATTACAATTCATCAACTTGATGAAGATTTTGAAAATTGGCTTGCCTCAATTAATCAGTGGCGGAATAATGTATCCTTTGCTGAGAGCTTTTTGCACCTATTCAGTAATTTATATCTGTTCCAGTATAAAGATGTTAACAGATTGGCTGCGATAGTGGAGGGGATGAATCGGGATTTGGTCAAAATTGACCATGAAGATACTCAATTTAGCCTCAGGAAGCTAAAGCAGGAACTTAGTGTATCTTTAAAAGACGGAAGAAACCTTTTTCAAGAATGCAAAACTACACTAAAGAGCCTGATGGGAAAGGTTCATCATTTCGAACATAAATTGTACGAAGTATCTGGTATTCCCTATGAAGATTGGCTAGCCGAAACATTCTCCTATCACTTGGAATACGAAGAGGAAGCAACTAAGCTGGTCCTTAATTTCTTGGAGTGCGGTGAGCATGCAATCGTGCGAAAGTACATGGATAAGCTGGAAAGTGTGGATTATCCGTACCTTTATATTTTGGAGATGTTCAAGAGATTAGAGTCCAACAATAAGCCACAAATTAAGCAGCTAGAACATCTTGCCAAAGAGAGTTCCTCTAACCGTTATTTGGTTGTAAAAGCGAAAATTCGTTTTGGTGAACAGCTAGAGCTTCCTCAAGGACATATAGCACAGATTGCTAAACAGTTTCCGGAATCGCTTGGAAGCGCAGAGTATTATGCAGTTGCAACGGATTATGAGAAATGCGGCGACATAGAGTCAGCAAAGCGCTATTACCTTAAAGCATTGGATGAGGGCGCCCTTCACGCCGGGAACAATTTGCTTCGGCTCCTAGATTCTGACAGAACGTATGAATTGGAAAAGCTAGCTAACATGCTTATTCCTGAAGCCAACTATCGTTTTGGATTGCATTGTCTAGATAACGATCGTTATGCCAAAGGGATAACAGCATTAAAGATAGCCGCGGTCTATGAACATATCCCGGCAATTCGAAAACTGGCGGATATCGAGTTCATCAATTTGGTAAAAAATAAAAGGAGTTCTCGGGAACGTGCAGAGAAATCCATGAATATCGCTATGGAGCTTTATCAATACCTGCTTCAAAAAAATTCAGGTGATATTTCGGTTTGTGAAAACCTTGGTTCGATCTACTACTGGAAGGAAGATTTCCGTTCTGCACGAAGCTTATTGGAAAAGGGAAAATCTGCTGAGGCTCTCTTCTATTGCGGGAAAATGTATCAATATGGAAACGGAGTAGCAAAGGATTTGCCTAAAGCGAAAGATTACTTCGGTCAGGCGGCTCGTAAGGGGCATCAGCGTGCAAAGGTGGAGTTTGAAAAGGTAAGTGGCTGGATCTCTTCCAATCAACAGCGGGAGACGTACAACAGCGGCAGAAATTATTCCACAAGCAGCTCCTCGAGCTATTCCGGCAGCAACGGCTGGTGTTTTTTGACAACGGCAACATGTCAATCACTTGGGAAAGAAGATGATTGTGAGGAAATACTAGCATTTAAGAAATATCGGGACGAACATCTGATCGAGGATTCAGATGGTGCATCGCTAATACGCGAATATTACCGGATCGCGCCGGAAATTATTGAAAAGATCGAGCAGCAACCAAATTCCAAGGAAACTTACCAGGAGTTATATGATCATTATATTGCTGTAGGTTATGCCTTCCTACTTAATAAGGATTATGTGAAAGCTAAGGCGACATATGTTGATATGGTGCAGTATTTATGTGAACGGTATCAAATAAAGGTCAAATTGCAAAATGAAAAGGCCAAATTGGAGATACACCCATTATAGTGAAGACGAAAAACAACAAATGTATGATAGCTTGATTGCCCGTGGAATAGCCCACTGAGCGTATTGAATGATACAATCAAAGGAGTTACATAATATTTGTAATGAATAATTTAGAACAGGTTGGCCCCTCCTGGAGGAAAAGGGTTAAGTTGACGAGGGGGAGGGAGCCTTAAATGGCCGGAAGTGAACTATTGAACAAGTATGGTTCGGATGCACAAAAGCGTGAAGAATTTATCCGGTTTATAAACGATCCTGATCATTGTAATGCTCTCCTTAAGCGTTACAATAGAAAGATCAGAAAGATTGACAACTTTGCATATCAGACCAGTGAAGGGATCCTAGTCAATCCACATGAACTGGCTCGGATCCTAAATGTAGAGACTATTGGGTGTCATTCAAACGATTATATCAATTTGTTCTCAGGTTGTTACGGTGTCCCCGTATATGTCACCAAGGAATCCAGCGATAGGTTCAGAATTGTTTGCAAGACTGTTATGGATAAAGGGAGAGTTGTATTTCTAAACAACCAATCTACCTTCCCTCATACAGCTAGGTCATCTCCAAAGAGCAGTCCCGGTTTTGAGGGGCTATTACGAGAGGGTGAGGCAAAGTATGGCAAGGTTATTCAGTATGAGCGTAACCCTAGGAACCGACAAAAAGCCATTGCAATTCATGGGACGACTTGCAAAGCTTGTGGCTTCAACTTTTCCAAAGTGTATGGTGAACATGGTGCTGGCTATATTGAGGTTCATCATATTATCCCATTGCATCAGTTTCAAGAGAGCAAACCAATCGATCCTAGTACAGATTTGACCGTACTTTGCTCCAATTGCCACAGAATGATCCATCGGTACAAGCTTCATTACCTTTCTATAGACGAATTGAAACAAATGATCGAGTCACAACAATAAACATGACTTCGGTATTTCTCCCGCGGACATGTGGCCCAAGCGATTTCAACGCGGTGGGTATAAAAATTTAATAACAAAGTACTTTGTATTGTCTTTCGAGGTAGTTTGTTTCCATATCCGTCCAAATAAATGGTATGATAGACATATTGTGAAATATAAAGAATCTTGCATTGCCGTGTCATCTCAAGTCAATGTGCCGAATTATCAACCGGATTTGCCTCGGGAGATGGCAAAGGTGTAAATAAAAATAATCGCTTGTCTAGGGGGGGGGGAATGTGCTGTATAATCAGGACAATTACAATGAAAAAGATGAAGAGCATAATGAAGGAATCGGGATATTCAATTCCTTCAAGCATCTCCTCATTCGGTTTAGAATCATTACTTTGGAATGTTCCAAATACAGTTTATTCAAGATATACTTTACTCCGTTACACCTTCGATGAATTGCTTAAGTTTCTAAAAAATGATTTTGAGAACCTTGGAAATTACAAAGAAGCAAACGGAATAAAACCATTAATTACTTCAACAAATCAGAAAGACGAATATAATTCCTTTATTAACATATTAATTGTAATTCTATCAATATGATATTACCGAGTCTTAATCAGGGGCATATACGATTAAAGTGTTAATTTATTATTTCGAGAGGATACACTATGGAAAAAGAAGAGCAACTAAGAATTGTGTTAATAACTTTTATTTTAACCTTACTTAGCGTTATGGTACTTCTAACAATTGATGTTCGACTACTTTCTGTACATGGTGTAAAAACCGCTTTTTCTATATCTACATTTTTGACGATTTGGTGGGGGTTTTATTTTCACTTCGGATGGAAGGTTCCAATTTTAAATAAGATACTTTACAAAGAAAACATAAGCGGAACATGGTTTGGAACTTATGAATCTGTAAACGTTAAAAACGATCAGATTTATACCGGTGATATAGCACTAGTAATAAAACAAAATTTCCTAAATATCCATATTACTTCTTATACCGAAAGATTCAAAAACAATTCATATAGTGAAATACTTACACTCGACAAGAAAAGTGAAAAAAACAAACTGGTCTATGTATATGCTCAAGAAGAAGTTAATGCCTTAGACCAATCAATTAGAAAAGGAACGACTGAGTTAGAGTTGACTATAAACAAAAATAAGGCAGAGTTTTATGGTAAGTTTTGGACTAACCATAGTACAATTGGTCAATTGAGATTAAAGAATATTTCAAAAGAATACATAGAGTTTTTTGATGATGTAAAATTAAAGGCAAGCCCAGGAGGAACTGTATTATGATGTATGTTTACATTGATGGAGATGACATAGGTTTGAAAATTGAAAAAAGTTTCATGAACAATGATGAAATAAGTTTACAAAAGATAAATAACGATGTTAAGAACGCTGTTAATTCTATATCAAGCCAACTAGTTATAGGTGGATTCGATATTATTTTTAGTGGAGCTGACGGAATAATATGTAAAAGGGATTTTGTTGATGTTAAAGAGCTTTTTGATTTAATACGTCATAACAGTAAAGGAATTAATTTTTCTCTTGGTGTAGGTTCTAGTCTTTGCGATGCTTTTCTTGCGTTAAGATACGCTAAATCAAATGGTAAAAATACTGCAGCTTTATTTGACGATGGATTCAGTTTGTTAAATTAAAATATCTTTTGAGACAATGCGGTAGCAATCACAGGGGCTCTAGACTTTGCAATATCGGGGATAATGTGCCAATGAACCACAGGCAGCGATGAGGCTACTGGGGATATAGTTGTTGTAAAACTGATGTAAAATTGATGTAAAACATCAACAGAAACGATCAGTTTAAGGACTAACAGAGCGGAAACCACTTAGCGGAAAGCTCGTCAAATCAAGGTTTCTGCGGATTGTAACAGATCACATCACAGAACAGAATGTTCCCGCATACGGTGCATGTGGAGAGTGTGGCTCAATTAGCAAAAAATATTAAAACCTGAAGCTTAGGATATGGCACACTTTCTGACACCAAAAGGGTTATTCTCTCTGCAGCGCATTCTTTGGTAGCTACTGTATAGTCGTCTTCTACCAAGTATTACCGCTTGCTCCTGGACGATGCGATGAAACACCTCGCATCGTCCTTTTTTCATGAAACGCATCATTGCGCTGCCGTAAATAACCCCGCTAACTTGTCAAAAGGAGAGACCTGATCCTCACCATCGTCATCCGAATAGACGAGCTTGGACACATGAAGCGGTTCATCCGAAACGTGATTCTCTTCAAGCTGAATGCGCGAGAAGATCATGGCAAACAGCTTGGCCGTATTAAAGGCGTCATCCAAGGCATGATGCTGTCTGCCCAAAAAATTGATTCCGAGCTGGCTGAGTGCTCTCTTGAGCCCCCATCGCTGCCCATGATCACCGCCGTTCAATCGAGTGAACAATAGCTGAATATCGTTGTAATTGCGAAACCAACTCAGGTCCAGCCGCTGCTGTTTGCCTTGCCGCAGCATCTGATGCTTGTCGTCCGGCCCCCAAGAGCACAAATAATAGGGTTTCGTTCCAAGCCAGGAATGAAAAAGGGCCGCCGCTTCCTGGAAACATGGAGCCGTATCGGCTTGCTGCTGGGTAATACCCGTAAACTCCTTCGTGAGTGGGGTCAGACGGGCAAAGCTGGTACGCCTAACATAGGTATGGAAGATATCGACCATTCCAGCGTTCCGTCTTCGTCGCTGAGTTTGATCGCCCCGATCTCTAAAATCTCCGCCTCATGCACCTTCTTGACGACGGAAAACTCCATGTCAAATACAATATACTCCATCCGTGTGTAACCTCCTCCGATTCGACTAGACTACTGCCAGCATAACTGTTCCCAGCGACAAGAGGCTGTCATGGAACATGCGTTTGGTTATTTCGGCTGGCAGCGTAGCAGGGTCCGAACTTTTGTCCTTTTCAGCCATCCCCACCCATACTTCCCTCTAGCAAAACATACGTTCTATGACAAAGCGTTGTCAGAGCCAAGCCATAAGATATGGGTAAATTCGGTAACTGTGATGGAGGAACGCCCATGAATGGCGAAGTGAATGGTGTGATTCGATTAGATATCAGAGAGATTGTGAAGCAGCTGGAGCTCTGCAGTCCGGAGATAGCGAGCTTGCTTAATGAATTGGTAGACCAGCTAGAGCTGAGGAAGCAAGAACAGGCAGACAATACGAATTCAGGCCGGCTCGAGTGCGATGATGTTGGAACGTGCGTTCGGTGACATTCTTCTGTCAGAATCGTCTGCTATGCTCGCTATACCTAACCTGAAGGAGTGGTTCTGTTGACGAATACAGTCACGCTAACTCATCGCTGGATCCGACGATACTTCCCATGTGATGGGGTAGACAAAGCGTATTTATTGCTGGAATTGAAGGGCACGGCTGCGAGCCAATCGGAGCGGGCTCCGATTAATATCGGGCTGGTCCTCGATCGGAGTGGGTCGATGTCGGGGAAGCCGCTGGCTTACAGTCGTAAAGCTTGCCAATATGTCACCGAGCAGATGGGCCCGGGGGACCTGCTCAGCATGGTTGCGTTTGATGACGAGATTGAAACGATCTTCGAGCCGGAGAGGGTTCAGAACAAAGAGGGGATGAAACAAAAAATCGCGGCAATCGAAGCTGGAGGAACAACGAATCTGAGCGGCGGTCTGATTCAAGGGGCACAGTATACGGCTGCTGCCAAGCAAGCTGGAATGGTCAACCGCGTCCTGCTGCTCTCGGATGGCCATGCCAACGAAGGCATTACCGATCGCGCCAAATTGGCACGCATGGCGAAGGAGTTCCGCAGCATGGGGGTAGGCATTTCCACGATGGGCGTAGGCCATGGTTTTGACGAGGAGCTCATGGAAGCGATCGCGGATGGCGGGGGCGGAAATTTCTATTACATTGAGAAACCGGACGATATCCGGGGGATCTTTGCAAAGGAACTGCAAGGCGTCTTATCGGTACTGGCGCAGAACATGACGATGAAGCTAACCCCTTCGACATCCGCCACCATTACGAACCTATACGGCTATCAAGCGAACGTGAGTGATGGAAGTTCGACGCTTCACTTGGGTGATCTGTACGACTCCGAGACGAAATCGATCCTGGTAGAGATGACTTTCCAGCCCCATTCGGATGGGATTCACCCCGTCCTGGCGCTTGAATGGACTTATGTCAATGTAACGGAGGGCATCAAAACCTGCACCGTCACGATGTCGTTAGCTGCGGAATTCAGCGATCAAGCCGATCTCCTGAGCCTCCCGACGGATGCGGCAGTCGAGAAGCAAGTGAAGATTACGGAGACGGCACTCGCCATCGAGCAGGCAATGGACGCCTTCGACAATGGGCAGCTGGATGCAGGAAAGCAGATGATCCAAGCGCAAGCCGATAAGCTGCTTCAGATGGCAATTGTAACGGAGGATGCAGATCTGCGTGCGGAATCGCAGCTATTGTACGAGAGGCTGGAAGGGTTCGGGGATGCCCCGATTACCGCTCATGATCGCAAAGCGCTGCACAGCCAGAAATACAGAACGATGAAAAGGAAGCAATAAACGAGCCTGCGTTCACAAAATGGTAACTTATTGGTCGTCATCCACTAGCAGGAAATAGTTAATTGGGCCTAGAACGTCTAAGGATGACAAATTGCGAGGTGCCGACATGACGGAAAGACTCATTCGCTTGCTGCGAATCATTATGCTTATTCAAGGGAAACCGGGTATTATCGGTCGGGAACTTGCCGAACGCTGCGAGACGACTGAACGAACCATATATCGGGACTTGGAGCTGCTCAGCTCCTTTGTTCCTTTTGCGAACCTCGGCCATGGAAAAGGGTATTCGTACGTTGGAAGCTTCTCCATGTACCCACTCAACTTCACAGAGCAGGAGGCACTCGTACTCTCCATGCTGCCTTCCGTCATTGACCAGGTAAAGCCGCTGCTCCCTCCAGGCTTCGATTCCGCATACGAGAAGATCATGGCGACGCATCGCAAAGAAAAGTCCGTGCATGCGGACGTCGTCCAGCAGGTAGCGGACGTCATCCAGATGGGGACACCGGTTGGACCGGAACCGGGACCAAACTACCTATTCCCCATTATCCAAGCGATCCTGTCCCAGACGTCGCTGAAGGTGGTGTACCATTCACAAGGGCGTAACCAACAGACAGAGCGGATTATCGATCCATACGTCCTCGTGCCACGGGAACAGCGCTTCTACCTGATCGCCTACTGCCATCAAGCAGGCCAGATGCGCACCTTCCGGGTGAGCCGGTTCCTGCAGGTTGAGGTGACGAATCATCATTTCGATAAGGGCAGCTTCAGCATTCGGCAGTATATGAAGAATACGTTCTCGATCGAGCGAGGCCAGGAACATATCCGTTTCAAGGTGCGGTTCTCGCCGATGGTGGCCAGGTACATCCAGGAGGAAGAATGGTTCGTGGAGCCTCGCTTGAAGCCACAGCCGGACGGCAGTCTGCTGTTCGAGGTCACGCTCAACCATGACCGGGAGTTCTTGATGTGGGTGAGCTCCTACGGGCCAGAGGCGGAGATCCTGGAGCCGAAGAGTTACCGGGATGCGATGCGGGAAAGGCTGGAGCGCTGGCGGGGGATGTATGGGTGAGAGGGGAGATTCCTCAATTACTCGATCTAACGCCTTCGACGTATAAAACTGCTGAATATATTTAAAATGGGAATACATGTTAGTTGTTGAAGTGCTAAGTAATTTCTCCTATTTTGAAAGGATTGGTAATATGGCTTCCCGATATAACTATTCACTTACCATTAGAAATGATTATCTAGGCTTGACAAAAGAAATAAAAGGTATGACAAGAAGTGAAGTAGAGCTAAAAGCGAACGATCAACTTCGTAAATGGGATGAAAGGGAGAAACGTGGTCGGTTGAAAGAGGCTATTAATGATTTAAAAGAAGAAGCTGAATTTCAGACTGAAGAAGCTCAATCTTTAATTAACGAATATAAAAATATTTTAAATGCGACATTGAAAGTTAACGATAAGCTGAACTGGAATTCGTTAAAGGATAAGACTACATTCAATAAAACCGCTCCTACGTTGGAAGTATTCAACGATCTTCTTCGTGTACCCAAAGAAAGCAAATTTCTTGAGATGCTAATCAAGTCGAAAAAAGCTTCTCGAATAGAAAAAGAAGAAGCAGCAAAAGGCCAATATCTTGAAGCTCTAGATCTATATAATAGTGAAAAAGCAGAATATGAACGCTTGCAACAAGAGAAAAACAGCACTGTTGATTTGTTAAAACAAGAGTTTGAACAAGGGCATGGAGAGGCGATTGAAAAATATATTCACATCGTATTAGAACGTTCGTCATATCCGGATGGGTACGAAAAGGATTATGATGTCATGTTTGAGCCCATTAGTGGAACGATTATTATTAATTATAATCTGCCATCAAAAGAGAGTACTCCGCGAGTTACGGAGTACAAATACGTAGCTAGCCGCAAAGACATCAATGTGGTGGAGATGAAGGTAAAAGAATTTGATGCCTTTTATGAAAATGTTCTATATCAGATTTGTTTAAGAACAATTCATGAAGTTTTTGAATCGGTCTATATTGAACAAGTCAAAACCGTTGTATTCAATGGCTGGGTCGAAGGTGTAGATTCCAAAACCGGAAACGACTTTAAATCGTGTATTTTGTCCTGTCAGGCATCTAAAGAAGAATTTATGAGTTACAATTTAAGCCGTGTAGAACCAAAAGAGTGTTATCGAAACTTAAAGGGACTTGTTGCTGGTCCTCTTGCCCAGCTGGCCCCTGTTCGGCCTATTCTTGATATCAACCGCGACGATAAACGATTTGTGGAATCCAAAGAAGTAATAAATGGAATCGACGCTTCGACAAATTTAGCGACAATCGATTGGGCGGATTTTGAGCACTTGGTTCGAGAGTTGTTCTCGAAAATATTTTCCAAAGACGGTGCAGAGGTTAAGGTTACGCAAGCAAGCCGAGACGGTGGGGTAGACGCGATTGCGTTTGATCCAGATCCGATTCGCGGGGGTAAGTTCATCATTCAAGCCAAACGATACAATATGGTTGTTCCAGTATCTGCCGTTCGAGATCTTTACGGTACAATGGTTTCGGAAGGGGCTTCAAAAGGGATTTTGGTTACGACTAGTTATTATGGAAAAGACTCTAGAGAGTTTGCAAAAGACAAGCCGATTACGTTAATCGATGGGTCGAATTTAGTGTATATGTTTAATGAATATGGTCATCAAGTTAGCATCGAGTTAAAGAAGTAAGCTTGAATCGAAATTTACGACGTACCTGGATACTGTAGTGGAGAAGAAAAATCAACAGACGTCTTCGCGGAAGCAGTCTGGATAGCACGACCTTGTCAGCCGGCGTCTTCTGATCGTCGGCTTTTGTCTTAGCAGGACTTTCAGACTAATAGCTTGAATTCTATTACGATCGTGCATCTTAATCCCAAGTTTGGAGCGAAACCGTCATGACTTTACCAACCGAACTATCTACTATCTTCCGCAATCGGCAGAGATCGTACAAGATGGTCCTCGTCCTCTCCATTATCGGCGAATACAAGCAAACGAAGCTGCAATTCCTACCGCTGAGCGCCGTGGCTGAGCGGTTTTTGGCGTATTATCGGCATCGGAGCGAAGCGGGGCAAGTCGTGGATGTACCGCCGGCTAATGTCGCGGACAGCTGGGCTGCTTTCACCTTACCGCAGACCAAGACGTTGCTTCGTACTCCGATCGATGCCCTATCGGCGATTCTCGAGACATCCGGCGATACCATTACGTTCCAAACGCATATCTGGTCCATGCTTGATGAGCCGATGATCCGGGAGTTAGAAGCTTACGCGACAGAGCAGCTGGACGACTATCACCGTCAATTGGAGACCCAAGCAGGGTTCTCGTTGAAGGCTGCCTTCGATCATCTGTTGGATAACTATTTATCCTTCAAAACGCAGCCGTTCGCGAATCATCCCGCCGGTGGATTGATGCGGAACCGCATTCCGGACTACCTCCGGTCGCTGGAATTTATCGATTCTGAATACAAGGTACAAGGATCAATTGGGCAAGGGAATTGGGTGGGCATTCCTTGGATTGCCATCCTAGATAAACGCATTCAAGCCACGGTTCAACGTGGTGAATATATCGTTTATTTGTTCGCGGAGGATATGAGTGCGGTCTATCTGACGCTCATTCAAGGCGTGACCGAGCCGCTGCAGCGCTTGAAGAAGAAGGGGGCTTATCCTTACTTTAAGCAGAAAAACGAAGAAATTCGTTCTCTACTGCCGCTGAGTGGTCTGAGCTACGATGAGCTTGTACCAGGGATTGGCGATGACTACCAGGCTGCTATTATCGCCTCCGTTCGCTACGAACGAGGCCACGTCCCTAACGACGATCAGCTCCTAGCCGACCTCAAGAACGTCGTAGACAGCTACAAACGCTACGCGGACATCGTCTTGCAGTCCGGCGACATGAATACCTACCAGCAAGAGCTGGAAGAGGAGGAGCCCATGGACCAGCTAACCGTTCCCGAACGTATCGAAGCGATCAAGGCCTTCATCCACGGCAAAGGGTTTCATTTCCCGCCGGGGCTGATCGAGAATTTTTACCTCTCGCTGAAGACAAAGCCATTCGTCATCCTCGCCGGCGTCTCCGGGACGGGCAAGACGAAGCTCGTGAAGCTCTTCGCCGAAGCGCTCGGCGCGACGAGCGCGAACGGGCAGTTCTCGCTCATCCCGGTGCGGCCGGATTGGAGCGATCCGTCGGACCTGCTCGGTTATAAGGACCTGACGGGGGCGTTCCGTCCGGGCAAGCTAGCTGAAGTGTTGGCGGTCGCGGCGCAGGAGCGTAACCGGCATCAGCCGTATTTTATCTGCTTGGATGAGATGAACCTGGCGCGGGTGGAGCATTATTTTAGCGATCTGCTCAGCGTCATCGAGACGCAGGAGTGGCGCGGGGAACGTATCGTGACGGTGCCGCTGCTGGAAGCCAAGAGCCTGGCGCCGGAGGACCAGCCGCTATACGGCGGATTGGCGCTGCCGGATAACGTGTACTTGATCGGCACGGTGAACATGGACGAGACCACGCATCCGTTCAGCAAGAAGGTGCTCGACCGTGCCAATACGATCGAATTCAACTATATCCATCTCGAGCAGTTCCCGGAGGCCGAGGAGATGGATGGTCCGGAAGCGGGACGTGCGGCAAATGCTTTCCTCCGGAGCGAATTCCTGCAATTGGTGGACGCCTACGGTGAGCATGAGGCGCTTGCGAAGCGCGTAACTGCGCAGCTCGTCCGCGTGAACGGCATCCTCGAGCAGGTGCATGCGCATGTCGGCTTTCGGATTCGCGACGCGGTCTGCTTCTATATGATCTACAATGAACAATTCGGGCTGATGAGTGAGGATCAAGCCTTCGACCTGCAGCTGCTGCAAAAGATCTTGCCGCGCGTGCAAGGCAGCTCTTCATCCGTGAAGCGGGTGCTCCTGCAGCTGCTGCAGGTGGCGCTAGATCGTAAGCTGCCCTTGCAAGACTATCTCGATGACGCAAGCGAGCTGTATCTGAAGTGGAGCTCTGGGTCGACTTCGGAAGAGACGGCCAAGTACCCGCTCAGCGCGCGCAAGCTTGCCTTCATGCTGCGGAGGTTGGAGGAAGATGGATTCACGTCCTACTGGCTCTCTTAACGTGAGCGTGGAGCTGCTTCGCATCGAGACGAATCGGTTCAATGTGTTCATCCAAGGCAAGCCGTTCCACCCGACCGTGGATACGCTGCGTCTACACCGTACGGCCGATCAGGCGTTGATGCCCGCCCAGTTGCAGGTTTCGGCGCCGGGTAGTGCAGTTCAGATCGAGCGCATGCTGCTCTTCCATCCGGAGACGCAGCAGCTCACGCCTTGGCAGACGGGCGATGCCGTGTACCCCATCTTCTATGAAACGCAGGCGTATGAGCTCGTCGTCGAGAAGAAGGAGGAGCTGCCGCTCGTCTTCTACCATGAGAACGCACATGTGCGGCAAGCGGTGAAGCCGCTCGGCAGCCGAATCCTGTCCGGCATTGTGAACTTTCAGAACGAAGTCGGTCTGACGGATCTGGAGCTTCGGCTGCATGGGCAGACGGTGCTTCAGCTGCAGCTGGAGATCTTCCCGGTGAAGATGGATTATAAGCACGACTACCAGATGATTCTGAACGACGTGAACCAGCAGATCTATAACTTGTCGTTTGACTTTCTGCGGAAGACGTACAATCTGACGGGACTTCGCGAGACGCGGCATCAGAGCCTGACGGAGTTCTTCTCGATCCTGCAGTATGTATTCGGACAGCTGGTGCAAGCGGTCGAGCGGATCCAAAGCTCGCCTCACGCCAAGCATCAGGTGGAGAATCGGATCGTCGAAGCGGGACGCGTGAAGAAGCCCGGCAAGTCCAACATTGCGTTCCTGACGAAGCGCCCCCACCTGCTCGCGCGAGATCAGCGCCGCGGCGTCATTCAGCTGAATGGCCAGCGTTATCTGCCAAGCCATGTCATCGAGACGAAGCGGCATGTCGATTATGACACGAACGAAAATCGGTTCGTGCGATGGGTACTGCTGCGGATCGCCCAGAAGCTGAAGGACCTGCGGGTGCGGCTGATCGACAAGGGACGGCTGCCAGATCCGATGCTTGCGCGCAAGCTCGATGACATGGGCAGACAGCTCGGACGGCTGTTGGCGCTGGATTTTCTGCAAGTACGGGACATGCGGCAGCTCTCGGTGACGCTCGTGCTCCAGATGGCGCCGGGCTACCGGGAAGTGTATCGGAACTACTTAATGCTCATGAAAGGGCTGTCCATCCAGGGCGACTTGTTCCGCCTGTCGATGAAGGACTTGGCGCAGCTCTATGAATACTGGTGCTTCCTGAAGATTCACGATCTGCTGAGCCGCAAGTATGAGCTTGTGAAGCAGGACATCATCCGGGTCAACCGGACGGGCGTGTTCGTGACGTTGGACAAGACCCAGAAGGCGAGGATGGTGTACCGCAACCCCGTGAATGGCGAGACGTTCACGCTCTATTACAACACGCTGCCGAGCGGGGAGCAAGCGCATACGGTGGCGCAGCGGCCGGATAATGTCCTGACGCTGAAGAAGAACGATTCCGCCTCGGTGTACAACTACATCTTCGACGCCAAGTACCGGCTGAACCCGGCGTACGAGGATACGCCTTACCGTACGATGTACGGAACGCCGGGTCCCGAGGAATCGGATATTAACACGATGCACCGGTATCGGGATGCGATCGTCTATGCGGAGAAGGGCGAGCGTGAGATCGAGCGGAGCATGTTCGGGGCGTATGTGCTTTTTCCGTATCATGACGAGGAGCAGTTCAAGTCGCATAAGTTCTACAAGAGCATCGAGCTCGTGAACGTAGGGGCCTTCCCGTTCCTGCCGAACGCGACCAAGCTGATGGAGGCGTTCCTGGACGAGATCGTCCAGGACAGTCCGGAGAAGGCCTACGAACGCTCGACGCGTCCGCGTGGAACCCAGACGTACTACAAGGACAAGCTGGCCGGGCAAAATGTACTGGTCGGTTCGCTGCGCCACGTCGAGCAGCTCGATATGGCGCTTCAGCATGGCTTCTACCACGTGCCGCTCGAGAATTTCACGGATCACTCGGTGCTCTCGCAATTGGAGTACGTGGCGCTCTACCAGTCGATCGGCAAGTTTCAAGCGCAAGGCTTGGAAGCAGGCGTGCACTGGTATAGCCGTATTCGAGCGTGGAAGGTCGTGCGGCGTCACGAAATTCAGGAGATTCCTCCGCGGCGAGGGACGGAGGACAAGCTGTACGTGAAGTTCACGGTCGAGCCGTGGACGAAGCGTCCCGCGCCGATCCGGCCGGGCGGCCGAGGGATTCATACGCTGCTGTGCACGTCGAAGTACGTGTTCGACCGGGCCGTGGAGATCGCTGAGCTGAAGCTCCGCTCGGAGGAGGAGATCATCGCTTGGCGGGAGAAGCGGCGCACGGGCGCGATTCGCGTGACGCTCGATCACGAGCAGGTGGATCTGGCGAGCCGGGTGACGGGGATTGAGGGAAGAGAAGATGTGGCTAAGCAATTATGATGTTCTGAAGAAGGGTTTATGGAATTTGATAGGCTTCACGCGTTGAAGATAGATTGCAAACGGTTCGAACAGCCTCAAATCGGGGCTGTTCTTTTTTATTTCACTATTAAGCGGAAAACTTCTGGAAGCAGTGGTTGATCCTGGTATATGAATCAATCACAATTAATGATTGATTTAATATACCTAGATCAATCTTTTTAAAAGCCTGTTCGATCGTGATAAATGATCCTTATCGAGGCAGATTTTTATTATTTCAGAAGCCATAATGGCAGGATTTATAGCCTCTGTTAGCTTAAGCATGCGGAAAAAGTTTAGATGCATAAATAGGTTTCGTGCGGGAAAGCCCCGTTTTTTGGTGCAGAATTGTTGGATCTCATGAACAACCTTGGAGAGTTGAGCTGATGGTTGCGTACCAAGATGGACGGAAGCATCGTAATAATCTTTTGCTATTGAAAAGAGAACTCGACTTGGGTTTTCACGGTTAACAGCAATAATTACGGAAATTTCGGTGTTATTCGTGGTGTTTTGGACTTCGTAGGACTTATCATCGCTTTTTGCGGAATTACCTTTATTCGGACAGCTGATCGAAAGGGTTGTACAATCGTAGGAACTTTGATCGGAAGGTTGAAAATTCCTATTTGGCAAATAGAGCTCAAAGAACGCTGAAAGCTTCTTCTTCCACGCATAGATTGTATTGAAATGAAGCTCGAGTTTGGTTGCAATTTGTTTTAAAGGAAGCCTGTCTTGCAATAGGTATTGAATGAATAACGGCCACTTGTGAACATTGCGGCTTCTATGGAAGAAAGTACGTGTCAGGTCACTGAAGATATGCTTGCAGTGCTTGCATTGATATCTTTGCCAACCTGTACCATTAACGAAACCAAAACGCACATAATTGCTCACGATCTTTCCAGAAGACTGCAAGCAATGTGGGCAGAAGACGCCTTTAATGAAACGTTCTCGTCTGATGTCTTGATGATTGAGTTGCAGAAGTGAGAGTGACTCTGTTAGCAGCTCCTGGCTGAAGGAATCAAGTTTAAGTTGCTGTTTTATATCAACCTTCTCCATATATATGCCTCACCCTAGCCTGAGATTGTGGTTTTTAATAAGTTAAGTGTACCAGAACGTTTGTTCTTGATCAATTCGTTCAATCATTAATTGTTATAGTCGGAATGCGCATTTTTGAGTCTATTGAAAAGAAATGATGCTTGTGTTTACTCTATAAGAAGATCAGCCCCAGGCTGCAGAGGAGGGTAGTAAATCAATGAAATGTCCATCCTTATTTCATTTTTATGGGGGGCGAGCCAGGGGGAAGGGCACTTTGCCAGACAGATGCATTATTAGCACAAAAGGGCGTGTGCTTCAAACGGCAAGAGGATTAGTCGAGCAAGCGATACGTTGAAGCAAGCCAAATTCAGACAATAGGCGCGCAATGTTCAACCTGATAAAATGAAAGGGATTAAAGGAGGAGCGAAACTTGGATCCGATTATCACCTCTGCCGGACTGCGCGCCGTGCCTGAGCTCAGTTATTTAACGGCCATTAACGTAGCGCGATATCGCGCAATTATGAAGTTCGTCTATACAGAATATCAGCGTTTAAAATATTGGCTTCGGCCGGAAGAAGTATATGAAGGTGTGATGGCTTGGGGGGTTCTGGAAGCATACACACTGGACCAGTGTCTATCCGATCTGGAGAACTTGAAGGGCTGGGGTAACTTGGCTTCGAGGCATGACGGGGGACGAGCGCTCTCCGTGGAAGAATATATGCGGAAGAAGAGCCAGTACTTGCTTACGCCATATGCCATCGAGATTGAGCGAATGCTGGAGTCGTTGGAGAAGGTAAAGGGATATGGCGGCTCTCTGGAAACGACCTATTTCGATAGCATCACGATATGCATTCAAGAGATTCGAAACAAAGTGATGGAGTTCGAACCGGGGGAAGCGCTTCGGAATTGGGAGAAGCTCTATGAAGCGTTCAAGACGATGCATGAGAACGCGGCTGATTTCATTGCTAGCATTCATTCCATTCAAGCCGAGGAAATGATGGCTACGGAAGGCTTTCTCGCGTTAAAGGATAGTCTAGTGAACTATTTGCAGCACTTTGTCAAAAGCCTTCAACGAAGCGCTTATCGAATTGAGGGTCTGTTGCAGCGAGTTGGGAACGGTCTGAGGGATGCTTACTTGGAAAAAGTGTTGGCGGATGAACAAGCAAAGCCGCGTTTGGAAGAAGGCAAATCAAGGGAAGAGCTGCGGCTAGAGCTGCAGCAGGGCTGGAACAACTTGAAACGTTGGTTTGTTGGAGACGATCTGGAGTTAAGCGAACTGACGCTGCTGGAGCGGGCGACCAAAGAAGCGATCGCCAAAGTCGTGCGCAGCGCAGTCCGGCTGCAGGAAAGACGGCGCGGCGGTGTCAGCAGGCGCAATGACTTGGAGACGCTTGGCCGTCGGTTTGCCGGGCTGACCGACATGGAAGAGGCGCATAAGCTTGCCGCTTATGTGTTTGGCTTGTTCCCTAGCCGGCATCTGCAAGGTATCGACGATCGCAGCACGGAGCGGACAGATGCCTCGACTTGGGAGGAACCGCCCAATGTTCGTCTCATACGGACGCGCAGCCGCAAACGTTCTACTCGTTCGAGCTCTGAACCGATGCGTAGTCATACGGCCAGTCGTGAAGCCTTTCGTGAGCAATTGCTGATTCAATTGGAAGAAGAAAGGGCGTTTGTTGATAAGATGAAGCGATTGGGCAAGGTGGAGATTGCCGAATTGCCGAGGCTGAGGACGCAAGAACGGATGCGGCTCCTCCAGTGGATCGGGCGTTGCACGGCAGCAGCTTCGAGATCGTTCGTAACGGCTGACGGCAATCGAATCTCGTTAATCATTCCTGGCGAAGACGAGGAAGACGCCGTGCTTCACAGCGATGACGGCCAGCTGATAATGCCGAATTATAGGATTGAAGTAGCGGGAGGCGAGGCGGCAAGTGGCTAGAGGGGGGACGACATCCTACGCGCTTCGTCGCATGCGCGCTAATCGGAAGGCGGATGCCGAGCATTGGAACGAGCGCCGGCGCAATTGCGCGCATGCTTTGCTGAACCGGCATTGGATTGCCAAGGAAGAAGATCCTGATCTGTTCTACGCGATTCGGGATCAATATACGGAGTTGCGGGATTGGTTTGCAGAGTTCACAGGCTTCTCGCTTATTATGACACGAACGATGGCTAAGCTGGATAAAGCGCCGGTAGTTGCCGAGTCGTGGATGGGCTTCTCGGAATTTCGGGAACCGAGGGATTATGCCTTGTTTGCCTATTCGCTATGGTTTCTGGAATCCAAGACGGAGCTAGACCAGTTCGTTCTAACCGACATTGTCGAACAGGTCAGCGAACAGCTGGTCACATCAGGTGTGGCAATGGACTGGGAAAATTATCAGCATCGGCTGTCGATGGTTCGCGCGCTGAAGAAGTTGAGGCAGCTCGGCGTACTGCGCCATATTGACGGAGAGGAAACGGACTGGGCGCATGATAATCGCACGAAAAACGTGCTTTATGAATGCTCGCCGTCAGCCAGGTATGTGCTTCGGCATTTTCCTAAAGAGCTGAAGGGCTACGACCGGCTGGACGATTTCAATGAGCAGGTGATCTATCCGGAGACCATGGACGGTGAACTGCGAAAGCGGAGACATCGTATCTACAGGCGGCTTCTGCTAGAACCGGCGGTTGCAGACCGGGCATGGAGTGCGGATGAGCTGTATTATGTGCAGACACAGCGGCGTACGCTGGTGGATCAGATGCAGTTTATGTTTGGCTTGGAGGGAAGTCGATACCGGGAGGGACTCTTCTTCTTCTATCCAGAACTTACTGGCGAATGCGACTTATTCCCCACGGCTGCGGGAATATCTGACTTGGTGCTGTTATTTGCGGGAGAACTTAGAAGAAGGCTGGGCAGCCGAGACTGGTTCGTAACGGAACAAGGAACCGTGGACCTGACGCAAACGGATGTTGAGGGTCTGCTGTACCAGCTAAAACTGAAATATAGCGAGTATTGGAGTAAGGAGCACCGCGGAAAGAGCTTGCCTGAGTTGGCCGATGTGCTGACGTCGCATATGGCGGAGTGGAACCTTGGCCGCTGGGTAGAAGAAAGTGACAGCGGGATGAGGTTTATCGTATCGGCGGTCGTTTCTCGCTGGAGCGCGGATTATTCATGGGATGACGGAGAGGAAGGGACGACGTGACCGAGAACCTGGTGGAAGGCATGAAACGCGACCGTTGGCAGATGAACCGGGCGGGCATTCTGAATTTTTGGTTTTATGAGGATGAGGAGTTTGAACTCGAGGAGGGTCGGCTCGTATTGCGGGGCACGAATGGAGCGGGCAAATCAGTGACCATGCAAAGCTTTATCCCGCTCGTATTGGACGGCGACAAGCATCCGAACCGGCTTGATCCATTCGGCTCTAGAGATCGTAAAATCGAGTATTACTTGCTTGGTGATAAAGAAGAGCACTCGGACAGGACCGGGTATTTGTGGCTTGAATTTTTTCACCCGGCTAAGAACATCTACAAGACGATCGGCATCGGTTTGAGGGCGCGGCGCGGGGCGGCTCAAATCGGCTTTTGGGGCTTCGTGCTGGAAGATGGGCGACGGATAAACTATGACTTCTGGTTGTACGATCACGTATTGTTCCAGGAGGGTCAAGGGAAGTTTCCGTTGGATCGCAAAGGACTGGAGGAGCGAATCGGCTCGGGTGGACAGGTGGTTCAGGAGCAACGCGCGTACCGCGATCTGGTGAATCGTGCTTTGTTCGGCTTTCATGACAAGGAAGCCTATGTGGATTTGCTCAACCTGCTCATTCAGCTGCGCAGTCCCAAGTTGTCCAAGGATGTGAAGCCGACGGCGATCTATGAAGTTCTGGTGCGGGCACTACCGCCGCTGCACGAGGAGGAGCTGCGTCCGTTGTCAGAGGTGATGGAGGATATGGACCAGCTGGCCGACCGCCTGGAAGAACTCACGCTTCATCGTGCGGAGTTGGAGAAACTGAACCGCAGCTATGAGCAATATAATCGCTTCTTGCTTTATCATAGCGGGAATCAGTGGCTTGCCGCACATGCGGATCAGGAAGAGGTCAAGAAACAGATGGCCGGACTTTCAGGAGAACTGCAAGGCGCGTTGAAGAACAAATCTGCGATCGAAGCGGCGCAGGCGAACAATCAGGAGCGGACGGTAGAAGCGGAGACGGAGCTGGAACTGCTCGGCCGCAGCGAAGCGATGGAGAAGCAGCATGAGCTGGAACAAGCGGAGCAGCAGTTAAAGGAAACTGGGGGGTACGCTGAACAGGCTCAGAAGCGTTTAACTGCTGCTTTACGAAGCCGTGAAACGGCGGAGCTGGCTGCAGAGCAGGCACGCGGGTTGCAGGCCGAGTTGTTGGAGATGCAACAGGAGGGGCTAGCAGAGCTTGAAGGATTGGCCGGCGATATGGAATTCGAACATCATGGCGTATACGCTCAGTACTGGAGCCCGGAGCCGCCTGATGACGCAGCCTTTATTGCAGCCTGGCGGAGAGACGTGGATCTCCATCGCGGCGCAGTTGGCGAAGCGATCCGACTCGCGGAGCAGGAACGGGAAGCGGGGCAGTTGGTTGCCGAGTACGACAATCAGCTCGGCGCGATGCGCTCAGAACGCGATCGGGCCGAGCATAACATGCGCGGAGCGGTTGAGGCGTCCGAGTCCGCTCTCTATGTATGGAAAGAACGTTTGTTGGTATGGAAGCAGTCCCTGGTGCAACTCCAACTAAGTGAAACCGCCGTACAGGATATGTTTGCGGCGAGCGGTACGTTGTCTTATGAGCAGCAGAACGTGGAGGCCGTGCTGGGGCCCGTACGAAGCGAAGCCGACCGAAGTCGGCAGGAGATCGTTGCAGGAAAGCTGGACCTGGAGCATCAGCTCAAGCAATTGCTGGCGGAGAGGGATGCGCTGACTGCGGAGAAGCAGGCCTGGGAGCAGAGTCGCGAGCCAGAGCCTGTTCGCAGCGCAGCGCGATTGCGGACGCGAAGTGGGTACGAGCCGGGACAAGGAGCTCCGCTCTATGAAGTGTGCGATTTTCATGCTCATATCAGCGAGGCGCAAAGAGCGAGCATCGAACTGACGCTTCTAAATAGCAGGTTGTTGGATGCCTGGCTGCGACCTGATGGTCAAATCGGTACCATTGGCGAAAATTATGAAGACGTATGGGTCGTTCCGCAGCCAATGGAATGGGGTTACACGCTCGCGGATGTGTTAAAGCCAATGCCTTCGGCTGAATCCGGGCTGTCCGAACAGCAAGTCGAAGCAGTCCTCCGCTCGTTTGCGTGGGGCGAAGGATTAGAGACGGATTTGTTGTCGCAGGAGCAACATGCATCGATCGTCGGCAGCGACTATTACCGGTTTGGCGCACTTGTCGGTAAAGTCGATCATGATGTTCACCGGGTGCAGTATATCGGGAAAGAAGCGAGAAAGCGATATAAACTGGCGGAAATTGCTCGGCTGGGACTAGAGATCGATAGCATGGACAAGCGTATTCTATCGCTTCGCCATGGCATCGCTGACTGTGACACTGCCGTCCTTAGCCTACAACAGGAGCTGTCGCGGTTTCCGATTCAGGATGAATCGCATGCCGCCCTGCGACGTGCCTGGTCTGCGCAATTTGAATCTGCAATGCGCTTCAAAGTGTTGCTGGAGCAAGAGAACAAGCTGGCGGACCAGCTTCGGATCAAGCAGCAATTATGGGCGGAGCTGAAGCAAGCCTTTATCGCCAAGACAGCAGGGTGGACACGCCTTAAAACCATTCGCGATCTGCAAGAGGCCAATCAGGCCATTGGGGGTTACTTGGAGGCGATCGCTCAACTTCATTCCGACTGGAGAGAGTATCGGCAGCGGAGTGAGGAAGCGAAACGGTATGATTTGGAGGCAGTTGAACAGGCTGGGCAGGCTGACATAGAAGAAGAACTGCGTGATGCGCTGCTCGACAAGCAATATGCGCTTCGGGTCAAAACGGAGAAGCTGCGCAACTTAATGGAAGAGCTTGGGATCAGCGATTTGTATGCGCGAATCAGCGCCTTAAAGGAACGGCGTCAGGAGTTGGTGAAAGAGCGCGAGCATCTGTCGAAAGCGGTTGCGGACATCTCGACGCACATAGGCGTGCTCCGGGAGCGTCAGTCTGGATTGGCGATGCGTGAGCAAGAAGTTGATGAACAGGCGCAGCGAAGAAAACAGCAGTTTATCAGTGAGTGGCAGATGCGTCTTGTTCCCGAGACGGAAGGATACGAAATCGACGGCGGAACGGCTGCGGATTGGCTTAGCGCATGCCGATCGGTCGTTGCCGAGCTGGAAGTCAGCGTATCCCGGTCCAATAGGGATCGGCTGAGCGGGATGCTTTATGATCAGTTCAATGCCACCAAGCATCTGCTGTCCGAATATGTACTGGAGTCCGACATTAGTGAGACCGGGAGAATTACGCTCCTATCCATGCGTGACCGTACTAGGCCGCAAAAGCCCGGCACCCTGCTTGCGGAGATGGGAGATATCTTGGCGGAGCAGGAAAGTCTGCTTAACGAAAAGGACCGAGAGCTGTTCGAGGAAGTCATCATGCGTAGTGTCGGCAAGTCCATTCGTGCACGGATACAACGCGCGGAGCTATGGTTGAAGGCGATGAACAAGCTGATGTCCGATCGGGATACATCGAGCGGGTTGAAACTGCAACTGCAGTGGCTGCCCAAAGCCGCACAATCGGAGTCCGAGCTGAGCAGCGATGAGCTGGTCGAGCTCCTTCGCCGCGATTCGCATTTGTTGCGGGATGATGAGGTAGAGCGTCTCGTAGGTCATTTTCGTTCGCGCGTTCAGTGGGCTAAGCAAGGCGCAGCCGAGGAGCGGGAAGCGTTGCGTAAGCATATTTACGATATGCTGGACTATCGTTCATGGTTCCAATTTTCACTGCGTTATAAGAAAGGTGACGAAACCAATTACCGTGAGCTCACGGACGCCAGATTTAATGTGCTGAGCGGCGGCGAGAAAGCAATGTCGATGTATATTCCGCTGTTTGCCGCGACCTACTCCCGATACGCGGATGCGAGCCCGGACGCGCCGAAGATTATTTCGTTGGACGAGGCATTCGCAGGCGTCGATGATGAAAATATTCGTGACCTATTCGGCTTGTTGTCGGAAATGGAATTCGATTACATGATGACTTCTCAGGTATTGTGGGGCTGTTTTGATACCGTGCCGAAACTTGGGATCTGCGAGATTTACAGACCGAAGGATGCGAATTATGTTACGGTGCTTCGTTACCGCTGGAATGGACGGCGCCTGGAATCAATTGCTGCGCATGGAGGCGAAGCCGAGGCGTGAGGGAAGAAGAGATTCGCAGCTATTTTGGCAGACCGGGATTTGAACGGTTTCTGAAGCAGCTCGCACAGAAGTATGCAGCGTCGAAGGATGGGGCGAGAGGCTCTATAACGCTTACCAATATAAGTGAACTCGAGCGCGATACACTGGACACGTTTTACCGCTTATATAGTCCTCCTGTCCTAGGGGAGAACAGGGCGTACTCGTTGAATACGTTTAAGCGCTTGCTGGCGGCTGACCGATTCGAGCTTACCGTGAAGGAATTGCTTCAGATTATGAATGGTGAACCTGTCCTGACAAGAGGAGAGCGAGAATCGCTTACGTACGAGGAGTGGAAGGCGTTCGTCCAGAGAAGTATTGAGGCAGCGGGTGCGGCGATAGCAAGCAATAATAGCCGCGTACTGGCCTGGGCGCAGGGACTCATCGACGAGTCCTCTCCCGGGTTCCGCACCTTGAGAACGTTGTTTGCCAAATCGCAGGCGGAGGCACGGCGCTGTCTCGATCATTGCTTGGAGTCGTTGAACATAGTCGTGGGTAGAGCAGATACGAAGCCGATTCGCTTGCCGATACTGGCGGCGCAAGCCACTGGGGATGCGCACGCACTTGATTGGAAACATCCGCTGGGACGACTCTTCTGGTGGGGATTGACGTACGTCACAGGCAATAGCGGTCATCTAGCTCCCACACTATCGGAAGATGAATTCGGTACCGAACAAGAGCAGATTGATGTTCTCGATGAAGGTATGTCGCAAGCATGGTTAATTCGCGAAGGATATCGTCGAGGTAGTGTCGCTGATGACGACCTCTCCTCCCAAGTGTTGCTTTACGCTCCGGAACTGTTTGGCGTGGCACAAGAGCATGTGTTGACTCTCAGGCAAGTGGAACGGCTATCGGTAGCCCAGCTCGGAGCGTTGAATTATACGCGAGTTTTTATGGTGGAGAATCCGTCTGTTTTTGCCGAGCTGGTAGATGCCGATAGTCAAATTTGCAAGCATGCGGAAGCCGAGGGCGCAGTGATCATCTGCGGAAATGGACGCCCGACGACAGCGGTTATCAAGCTTCTTGATGCCTTGTTAAGTCAACGAGAAGACGTGACGCTCCATTATGCCGGCGATTTGGACCTTGTCGGGTTAGGCATCGCATTAAGTTTGCAGATACGCTATCGGCGGCGATTTCGCGCATGGCGCATGGATCGAGAAGTTTATCTTCGATATGCACATAAGGGAATGTCACTGGCTGACACAGAGCTGTTGCGACTACCGGAACTCGGCTTGGGCTGGGATGCTTCACTGATTGAGACGATGATAGAACAAGGCGTGAAGTTGCATCAGGAGCTTTGGGTAGCGGAATTGCTGAAGGATTTTGATGAATATACCAAAAGGAGAGTGATTCCAAATGGCGGAAGTCATGAGCGTGGACGCGGTCATGCAGGAACTTGAAGCGCTCGGTAAGGAGCGGTTGAAGAAGATGTATGTCTCGAACGGCGCGCACGAGCCGGTGTTCGGCGTCGCGACCGGGGAGATGAAGCCGATGGCGAAGAAGATCAAGCGCAATCAGCCGCTGGCCGAGGAGCTCTATGCGACGGGGAATTATGATGCCATGTACTTCGCCGGCGTCATTGCTGATCCCAAGGCGATGACGGAGGCGGACTTCGACCGCTGGATCGCCGCGGCGTACTTCTACATGCTGTCGGACTTCGTGGTGGCCGTCACCCTGGCCGAGACGGAGATCGCGCAGCAGGTCGCGGATGCGTGGATCGCGAGCGGGGAGGAGCTGCGGATGTCGGCCGGCTGGAGCTGCTACTGCTGGCTGCTCGGGAGCTGGAAGGACGCCGAGTTCGATCCGGACAAGCTGGCCGGGATGCTCGAGGCGGTACAGCGAACGATTCATGACGCGCCGGAGCGCGCAAAGTTCGCGATGAACAATTTCCTCTACACCGTCGCCACGTCCTATGTGCCGCTCCACGAGCAGGCGGTCGCCGCGGCCCAGGCGGTCGGACCGGTTGCGGTGAATCCGGACAAGCCGAAGAGCAAGCAAGCCATTCACGCGTACGCGAACATTCAGAAGTTCCTCGAGAAAGGGAAGCCCGGCTTCAAACGGAAATACGTGCGGTGTTAACCGCCCGCCAATCGGGGCGCGGACACAGACAGCCAGGGCACGGACCGCTCGGACACGGACAGCTGCGGCAGGAAGATCGCTTCCTGCGCGCAGCTGTCTTTTTACGTTCGCCTGCGGCAGGGAGATCGTTCCTGCGCAGCTGTCTTTTTTACATTCGCCTGCGGCCATCGGCCCGAATGCGCTTCACAGCCTCTTCCTCACACGTGGTGTGAACAAAAAAACCGCGGCCCCTGAAAACGAAATGTAAGCAAGCGCCGCAAGGGATGCGCTATCATTGCTGTCACGACAACAATAGAAACGTTTCGATTCATCAATATTACCCTCTTGTATACGCTTTATTTTTCGGCTATAATCGGTTCGAAACGTTTCACTTACGTAGATTTCACTGATTATGACCTATTTTATGGGAATTATACGAGTAATCGAAACGTTTCTACGGAAATCCCGACGTTCGGAACGCCGTAATAAGGCTGGAAAACTCAGGACATAATGAGGGGGTGCGTGCGCTTCTCGGAGGGACGGACCGGAGGAAATGAAAGCGTGCACGTAAGGACAGCAGCATTGAATGGAATGGCGAAATCATCGAGAGGGGTTTTACGATATGAAAAAGACAGTGACCGTAATGACGGCCGCGATGCTGAGCGTCGGCTTGCTCGCCGGCTGCGGAGCGAAGAACGATACGAACGGCGGCAATGCCGGCGAAGGCGGCGCTTCGAACGAGAAAGTGACGTTGACCGTATGGGGCATGGGCGAAGAAGCGAAGACGCTGCCGAAGTACGCGGACGAATTCACGAAAGCCAACCCGAACATCAAGGTCAACGTCCAAGCGCTGCCTTGGGATCAAGGCCACGATAAACTGCTGACGGCGGTCGCGTCGAAGAAAGGTCCGGACGTCGTCCAAATGGGCACGTCCTGGGTAGCGGAATTCGCCGACGCCGGCGTGCTGGCCGACTTGACGCCATATGTCTCGCAATACCCGGAACTGAATCCCGATAACTTCTACGCAGGCTCCGTCACGGCAGGCAAGTACAACGACAAGTACGTCAGCTCGCCATGGTACGTCGAGACGCGCGTGCTGTTCTACCGCACGGACATGCTGAAGAGCGTCGGCTACGACAAGGCGCCGGCTACGTGGGACGAGCTGTCTGACGCCGCGGAGAAGCTGACCAAGGCCGGCGGCAAAGGCAAGTACGGCATGAGCATCGACCCGAAAGAGCAGTCCCTCGGCTTCATGTTCGCCCGCCAGAACGGCGCGGACTGGTTCACGTCGGACGGCAAGCCGAACTTCAACGATCCGAAGTTCGTCGAAGCGATCTCGTACATCAATAGCTTCTACCAGAAAGGCACTACGCCGAAGGATCTCGGCATCGACATCATCCCGGCGTTCAAGGAAGGCATCGTGCCGATGTTCATCAGCGGCCCGTGGATGATCAAGCTGCTCCAGGATCAAGCGCCGGAGATCAAGGACAAATGGGCGCTCGCGGTTCTGCCGAAGAAAGAAAACAACAAGTCGGTGCTCGGCGGCTCGAACCTGTCGATCTTCGAATACTCCAAGAACAAGGATGCCGCGGCCAAGTTCGTCGCGTTCATGAGCAAGCCGGAGACGCAGCTGAAGTGGATGGACGACACGAGCTCGCTGCCGGCCGCCACGTCCGCTTGGGATAACGACAAGCTGAAGAACGACCCGAACTACCAGATCCTCGGCGAACAGCTGAAGACGGCGGAACCGATGCCGGTCCTGAAGTCCTGGGCGCAAATCGGCGACGCCTACCTGAAGCACTTCGAAGTGATCTACCGCAGCAACGCGGACGTGAAGAAGGAAATGGACAGCTTCAACGAAGAAGCGGCCAAGCTGATGAAGTAATCTTTGCTTGACGAGCAATCCAGGTGCGGGAATCGTCTTCCGCTCCACTTGAAGCAGACCGGCCGCGCGCGGCCGGCCTGCTCTATATATGCCCCGGGCATGAAAAAGGAAGTGAGATCTCCCGATGAAAGGTTTCCTGAATAGGCAAGCACCGTATGTGTTCATCGCGCCAACCTTGATATTGCTTACGCTGTTCTCCCTCGTCCCGATTCTGGTCGCGCTCGTGATCAGTCTCACCGACATGGACCTCGGAGGACTCGCGGATTATGGTTCCATCAATTTTATCGGCTTTGCCAACTATGCCGAAGTGCTGACGGATCCCGTCTTTTTGAAGTCCATCTTCAATACGATCTTCTATGTGGTGATCGGCGTGCCGCTGGTCATCGTGTTCTCGCTTGCCATCGCGCTGTTGATCAATCTGGGCACGTCCCGGATTTTCAAGGCGTTTCGCGTTGTCTATTACCTCCCGTCCGTGACGAATATCGTGGCTGTCGCGGTCGTCTGGAGTTATCTCTATAATCCGCAGCTGGGCTTGTTCAACTACCTGCTGAACGCGGTCGGCCTGCCGGACGTGCAGTGGCTCACGCAGCCGACGACGGCCAAGCTGTCGCTGATTATGCTGGCGCTGTGGAAAGCGGTCGGTCTGAACATGATCATCTTCATCGCGGCGCTGCAGGGCATTCCGAAGTCGTACTACGAAGCCGCGCAGCTGGACGGCGCGAGCCTGTGGCAGCAGGTGACGAAGATCACGATCCCGATGATGCGCTTCGCGATCTTCTTCGTGTCCATCACGACGATGATCGGCTGGCTGCAGTTCTTCGAGGAACCGTTCGTCATGACGAACGGCGGTCCGCTGGACGGCACGCTGTCGGTATCGCTGTTCATCTACCAGAACGGCTTCAAGTTCAACCACTTCGGGTACGCGGCGGCCGGCTCGTTCGTGCTGTTCGTGTTCATCATTGCCATCACGCTGATCCAACTCCGGCTGCAAAAAAGCGAGTCGGACATGACTTAAAGATGCGGGGAGATCACTATGAGTAAATCAACTGCCGTGAGGAAAGGGAGCCCGGACGCGCAGCAGGGCGGCCGGCTGTTCCAATGGATATCCGTCATCGTGCTGAGCGTCGGCGGCCTCTTCTTCCTGCTGCCTTTCTTCTGGATGATCATGTCGTCGTTCAAGCCGGAGAGCGAGATCGTGCAGATCCCGCCTACGCTGTGGCCGTCCCACTTCACGATGAAGAGCTTCGAGGACCTGTTCCAGAACATGAACTTCGGCGTGTATCTGAAGAATACGCTGATCATCGTGCTGTTCTCGTTCGTCGGGCTGCTGCTGAACGCGGTGGCGGGCTTCGGCTTCGCCAAGTACGACTTCAAGGGCCGCAACGGCCTGTTCGTGCTCGTCCTGGCGACGATGATGATCCCGAGCCAAGTGACGATGATTCCGGTCTACCTGATCCTGAATTCGATGGGGCTGACCAATACGATGACGGGGATCGTGCTGCCGGGCTTCGTCGGCGCGTTCGCGATCTTCCTGTTCCGGCAGTTCATGTCGACGATTCCGACGGAGCTGCTCGAGGCGACGCGGCTGGACGGCGCGAGCGAATACCGGATCTTCCTGCAGATCGCGCTGCCGATCTCGAAGCCGATCCTGGCGGTTCAGGCCATCCTGACGTTCATCGCCGGCTGGAACAGCTTCCTCTGGCCGCTGATCGTCGCGAACGACGAGAGCTTGTACACGCTGTCCGTCGGCCTCTCGCTGCTGAAGGGGCAGTATTCGTCGAACTACGGCCTGCAGATGGCGGGCGCTACGTTCATGGTCGCTCCGGTCATCATCCTGTTCACGTACTTCCAGAAGCATATTATCGAGAATTTCAGCATCTCCGGTATGAAGTAATCCCCATTCCTAGTGGAAAGCAGGTGCTATGACGATGTCCGCTGCTGCTCCGAAACGACCCAATATCTTGTTTATCATGTCGGACGACCACGCTTCGCATGCCATTGGCGCCTACGGCAGCCGTATTAACCAGACGCCGAATCTGGACCGGCTGGCCGACGAAGGCATGCGCTTCGACAATTGCTTCTGCACGAACGCGATCTGCGCGCCGAGCCGCGCGACGATACTGACGGGGACGTACAACCACATCAACGGCGTCAAGACGCTCGGCGACGATCTGGACGGCCGGCAGGTGACGTTCCCGAAGCTGCTCCAGGCGGACGGTTACCAGACGGCGATCATCGGCAAGTGGCATCTCGGCCACGGCGGCCATCACGACCCGACGGGCTTCGATTACTGGAGCGTGCTGCCGGATCAGGGGGATTACCACGATCCTGATTTCATCGAGATGGGCACGAAGAAGAAGTTCGCAGGCTACGTCACGGACATCATCACGGACAAGTCGCTGGCCTGGATCGAGAACCGCGACCCGTCGCGCCCGTTCATGCTGATGTGCCATCATAAGGCGCCGCACCGGCATTGGGAACCGGACGAGAAGCATATGCACCTGTACGAAGAGCTGGAGATTCCCGAGCCGCCGACGTTCAACGACGACTACGCGACGCGCTCGCAGGCGGCCGTGCAGGCGAAGATGCGCATCGAAGACCTGAACGACCTCGATACGAAGGGACCGCCGCCGGAAGGACTGACGCCGGAAGAGGTCCGCAAGTGGAAGTACCAGCGCTACATCAAGGATTATCTCCGCTGCATCGCCTCTATCGACGATAACGTGGGCCGTCTGCTGGATTACCTCGACGAGCAGGGGCTGGCGGAGGATACGATCGTCATCTACACGTCCGACCAAGGCTTCTTCCTCGGCGATCACGGCTGGTTCGATAAGCGGTTCATGTACGAGGAGTCGCTGCGGATGCCGTTCCTCATCCGCTACCCGCGGGAGATTCGGGCGGGCAGCGTGAGCGAGACGATGATTCTGAACACGGACTTCGCGCCGACGTTCCTCGATTACGCGGGGCTGCCGCTCCACGAGCGCATGCAGGGCTTCAGCATCCGGCCGCTGCTGAACGGCACGGTGCCGGAAGGCTGGCGGACGTCGATGGTGTACCGCTACTGGATGCACTTGGACGGCATTCATGAAGTGTACTCGCACTACGGCATCCGGACGCACCGTTACAAGCTGATCTACTATTACGCGCAGGCGCTCGGCACGACGGATTCGCGGGACGAATCCCGGCCGCCGGAGTGGGAGTGCTTCGATCTGGAGCAGGATCCGTACGAGCTGAACAATGTGTACGGCCAGCCGGATTATGCCGATACGATCGCGGCGCTCAAGCGGGAGCTGGAGCAGCTGATGGACGACGTGCAGGACGAATATTTGCATGCCTGACCGGAAGCCTGCGGCGGCACGGCAGCTGCGCGGGCGGCCTCATACTTAGAGATATAGAGTTGAACGGATAGGATACCAAGAGCATGGGAGGGAGCCCGGATATGAATACTGAGCGAACAACGACAACGATTCCCGTGGAAGCGGATGGGCTGGTCTTCACGTTCCTGGAGAGCGGCGATCTGCGCGATATTCAATACGAAGGCATCATGGTCAATCAAGTCATGACGAATCCGCTGGACGGATCGATGAACAATCTGTATCTGCGCGTGCGCGAGGGAGGGCGGATTCAGTTCGCGCCGCTGCTGGGCGTGCATGCGAAGAGCGAAGTCCGCGCGTCGGACCGGCGCGTCGTCTGGAGCGGCGAGGCGCTCGGCGTGGCGTATCATGTGACGTTCGCGCTGATGCCCGGCCTGATCTGGTTCTGGGACGTCCGCCTGAGCGGCGACGGCGCGGAAGTGGATGTGGTGTACGGGCAGGACGTGGGACTCGCGGATAAAGGCGCGGTGCGCACGAACGAAGCGTACATGTCGCAATACATCGGCCATACGGCGTTCCGCGCGGAAGAAGGCGGCTGCGTCGTCTGCTCGCGGCAGAACCAGCCGATGTCGTCCGGCTTCCCGTACCTGCAGCAGGGCTCGCTGACCGGCGCCGCCGGCTACTCGACGGACGGCTTCCAATTCTTCGGCCTCTCCTATAAGGAGACGAACGTGCCGGAAGCGCTGAGCCAGGAGCGGCTGGCGAACACGGTCTACCAGTACGAATTCGCGTATACGGCGCTGCAGTCGGAGACGGTGCGGTTAAGCGGCGAAGCGTCGTTCGTGTTCTACGGCCTGCTGCGGCCGAACCATGCCGACGCGGTCACCGAGCTGGAATTCCGGGACGACGTGCTGACGGCTTGGGCACTGGCGCAGGCGGAGTCCGGCATCGCCTCCGAACAGGAGCTGCGGCCGGTCAGTCCCCGCGTGGCGTGGAGCGACGCATTCGGCGAACCTCTTCACGGCGAAGCGCTGACGAAGGAAGAAGTCGCGGCGCTGTATCCGGTCCGGCTGCAGGAGGAGGTGGACGGCGAAGAGCTGCTGTCCTTCTTCACGGGCACGTACGAGCATATCGTGCTGAAGGCGAAGGAGCTGCGCACGGAGCGCCCGCACGGCCATATCCTCATGAGCGGCGACAATGCGCGGATGAACGAGCATGTCCTCTCGACGACCAACTACATGTACGGCATCTTCCACTCGCAGATCACGGTCGGCAACACCTCGTTCAATAAACTGATGACGAATGCCCGCAATGCGCTGAACGTGCTGAAGACGTCCGGCCAGCGGATCTATGTGGAAGCTGGCGGCAAGTACCGCCTGCTCACCCTGCCGTCGCTGTACGAGATCGGCTTCAATTACGCGCGCTGGATCTATAAACTCGCGGACGATACGCTCGTGGTGACGGCTTGGACCAAGGCCGATTCGCCGGAGCTGGCGCTCGAGGCAGTCTCGAAGACCGGCCGGGCGTACCGCTTCCTCGTCACGAATCAAATGACGATGAACGATAAGGAATACGAGCTCCCGTATCTCGTCGAGCAGGACGGCGCCGAGCTCGTCTTCCGCGCCGATCCCGAATCGCTAAGCGCGGGCGCTTATCCGGAGCTGCACTACCGGCTCGGCGTCACCGGCACGGCCATGCGCCTGCTCGACGAGCGCGCGCTCGCGCCGGAAGCGGCGGCGGGCTCCGCCTCGCTGGCGGTGCTGGCGCTGGAGCCGGCGGCCAGCTGGAGACTGACGATCGCGGGCCGTCTGGAAGCGGCCGAAGCCGCCGCGAAGGCGGGCGCTGCGGATGCGCAGCAGCCAGCGGAGGCGGATATCGAGCAGTACCGTTCGTTTCTGGCGTCGGTCATGAACGGCTTCCGGCTGACGCATGCGTCGGAGCGGCAGGCGCGGGAGCTGGAGAAGTTCAACGCGCTGGCGTGGTGGTACACCCATAACATGCTGGTGCACTACTCCGTGCCGCACGGTCTGGAGCAATACAGCGGCGCCGCCTGGGGCACGCGCGACGTCTGCCAAGGGCCGACGGAATACTTCCTGGCGACGGGCAAGTACGGCCAGGTCAAAGAAATCTTAAAGACGGTCTACGCGCATCAGTACCAGGAAGACGGCAACTGGCCGCAGTGGTTCATGTTCGACCGGTATTACCGCATTCAGCAGGAGGAGAGCCACGGCGATATCATCGTCTGGCCGCTGAAGGTGCTGGGCGATTACCTGCGGGTCACGGGCGACTTCTCGATTCTCGAGGAGCGCGTGCCGTACTCCACGCACAGCGGGGAGATGACGGAAGCGGCCTTCACCGTCCTCGACCATGCGCGCAAGGAACTGCAGTATATCAAGGACCATTTCCTGCACGGGACGCGGCTGTCCGCCTACGGGGACGGCGACTGGGACGACACGCTGCAGCCGGCGAACGCGAAGCTGAAGCAGTACATGATCAGCAGCTGGACCGTATCGCTGACGTTCCAGACATTAACCCAGCTGTCCGGCGCATTGTCCGGCCAAAGCGGGGAGCTGGCGGCACTGTCGGCCGAGCTGCAGGAGCTGGCCGCGGGCATCCAGGCTGACTTCAACCGGTACCTGGTGAAGGACGGCATCATCTCCGGCTTCGCGTATATGGAAGAGCCGGAGCGGATCGAGCTGATGCTGCATCCGGCCGATGACAAGACCGGCATCGAATACCGCCTCCTCCCGATGACGCGCAGCATGATCGGCGAGCTGCTGGACGCGGATCAGGCGGAATCGCATTACCGCCTCATCAAGCGGGAGCTGTACTGCCCGGACGGCGTCCGGCTCATGAACCGCCCCGCGGACTATAACGGCGGCGTCAGCACCCGGTTCAAGCGCGCCGAGCAGGCGGCGAACTTCGGGCGCGAGATCGGGCTGCAGTACGTGCATGCCCACATCCGCTTCATCGAAGCGATGGCCAAGCTCGGCAAGCGCGACGAAGTATGGCAGGGGCTGCGGATGATCAACCCGGTCGGCCTGCGCGACGTCGTGCCGAACGCGGACTGGCGCCAGAGCAACGCCTACTTCAGCAGCTCGGACGGCAAGTTCGCCGACCGCTACGAGGCGCGCGACGGCTTCGGCCGGCTGCGCGCGGGCGAGGTGCAGGTGAAGGGCGGCTGGCGCATCTACTCCAGCGGTCCCGGGATCTATATGAACCAATTCATCTCGAACGGCCTCGGCATCCGCCAAGAAGGCGGGGATCTGCTGCTGGATCCCGTGCTGCCGGCCGAGCTGGACGGGCTCCGCTTCCGGTTTGAATGGAACGGCAAGCCGATCGACTTCGTGTACCGGATCGGCGGCGAGGTCGTGCGCGGCGTAACCGTGAACGGCCAGGCCGTGCCGGTGAGCGAGCAGGCGAACCGCTACCGTCACGGCGGCGTGCGGATCGCGCGCGAAGCGCTGGGCGGGCTGCTTGGCGAAGCGCCGAACGAGATCGAGATTCAAATGGGATAACTTTTTGTGAGGCGATGGGGGAAGTCAGTACCCCATCGCCGAATTTTATTGCGATAGGCCATTCGAGAACGAGCCGTGAAGATAGGAGCGATTGCCGTGGTAAGCATTAAAGACATCGCCAAACACTTGGGGGTATCCATATCGACCGTATCCTACGCGCTGAATGGGAATCCGAAGGTCACGGAAGAAACAAGGGGGAAGGTGCTGGCCGCGGCCAAAGAGATGAATTACGTGCCGAACGCGGCCGCGCGCACGCTGAAGAAGCGGGAGACGCGCATCATCGGCGCGTTCCTGACGACCTTCGAGGGGGCGTTCTACGGACAGCTGCTTCAAGGGATGAAGGAAGAGATGAACAAACGGGGGTACGACCTCGTAATCTGCAGCGGCACGCAGTCGCACCGGATGCTGTCGGAAGGCATGCTGGACGGCGCGATCATTCTGGACAACGGGTTCACCGACCAGGAGCTGCTGCGGCATGCGGCGAGGAACCATAAGCTCGTCGTGCTCGACCGGCAGCTCAGCCATCCGAACATCGTGCAGGTGCTGCTGGACAACATGGCGGGCGCCACGTTCGCGATGGAGTACCTCATCCGCAAAGGCCATAAGAAGCTCTACGTCGTGACCGGCCCCGAGGGCTCATTCGACTCCGCCCAGCGGCTGGCGGCGATCCGCCAAACGGTGGAACGCAACGCGCCGCTGCAATACGCGGAAATTCCCGGCAACTTCGACAAGGCGAGCGGCGAGGCGGCCGCGAGGCGCATCCTGGGCGAATACGACGGACCGGCCGGCGTCTTCTGCCTGAACGACGAGATGGCCATCGGCGTGTATCACGCGCTGAAGGACTCGCCGTACCGGATCGGCGAGCATCTGCACGTGGTCGGCTTCGACCACATCGACATCACCGACTACGTCCAGCCGCGCCTCGCGACCGTCGATTATTCCGAGCGGCGCTGGGGCGCGGTGGCAGCCGAGCAGCTGATCAGGCTGATCGCGGGCCAGGGCGCGGAGCACGAGCGCATCTACGTCTCGCTGATCGAGGGCGAGTCGGTGGGGCAGGTATAAGCGCTAAGCGTGGATTAATGAAAGCAGACGTCAAAATGCATTAACCCGCATCAGTCCCGACGTATACGGGATGGATGCGGGTTATTTTGTTTGGATGGAGCATCGCTCGCCGATAGGAGATCGGACCGCAGGAGAACGGGCCGCGGAACCAGAACTGTATAGTCAGCGGACATCCCGCCTGCGGCAGGGCTGCCGTTTCCATTCGCCTTTACACAAACTCCCACTACGCTTAACGAACATGGAATACTTGTCCTGTACAATGGCATCGGGTATCCCAAAATTCTTAGTAAGGCCAGGAGGAGGAGAATCATGAAATTGGTACTGCTCGGCGATTTGCACTACCACGAGATCGATGCCGCGGTTCCGGGGCTGCCGGAGGCACGTGAGGCGTTCTATCGCACGCTGCTGGACGACGCTCTGAATACGGAAGCCGATTGGCATGTATCGCTCGGAGATCTGACGAATTTCGGAACGGCCGCGGAACTGAGCGAGGTGTACGCGCTGCTGAAGCGCGAGGACCGGACGTTCATCCACGTGCTGGGCAACCACGACCTCTACTCGCAGCCGCGCGAGGACGTGCTCCGGATTACAGGGCAGCAGCGTTATCATGCCATCGATACGGATGCGGCCATGATGGTCTTCCTCGACACGGCCCGCGAGATGAACCCCGCCGACTGGAGCGGCTGGCTGGACGAAGAACAGCTGCGCTGGCTGGAGGCCAAAGTCGCGGAGTCCGGCACGAAGCCGCTGCTCGTCTTCGCGCATCATCCGGTCTATGGCACGACGGCGCGCTCGGAGATGGACAAGGCGTCCATTCACCCCGACATCGACATGCGGCGCATCTTGAACCAGAAACAGGGCATCGGCGTGTACTTCAACGGACATACGCATGTGGATTCGATCGCGTCCCGGGATAACTGGACCTTCGTGCAGCTGTCCGCCGGCCTCGATCAGCCGGGCTACCGGATCGTGGAACTGGACGGCGGCCGGATCCGCGTCTCCGCCGTTGACGTCGAAGCCGAAGGGCTGCTGGCGCATGGCGCTGCGCTGCACCGGAACATGAAGCATTTCAGCCCGAACCCGGACGCCCGCGGGCAGGAGACGGACCGTCAGATCGAGATCGCCCTGCCGGCCGCGGCGCCTCGGCAATAATGGCGGGTGCGGGCATGAGCGGCGCCCCGGGACACGAAGCGTTCCTAGAGGGCCTGGCTGCGCACCGGATGATCGCGTCCATCAAGGACCCGCGGCATATCGAGACCGCGCTGACGCTGAACCGTCAACTGAGCGGCGTCTTCCTGCTCACCGGGCACATCGGCGTCGTGAAGGGCTACGTGGACGTGTTCAAGGCGCACGGGCTGCCGGTGTTCCTGCATTTGGAGAAGATCGGCGGGCTGAGCACGGACAACTACGGGCTGGATTACCTCGCGAAGGTCATCAAGCCGACCGGCATCATCTCGACGAAGACGAACGTGGTGAAGACCGCGAAGAAGCTGGGCCTGCTCACCGTGCAGCGGTTCTTCCTCGTCGATACGGAAGGGCTCGAGAACATCGCGAAGAGCCTCGCGCAGAGCGAGCCGGATGTCGTCGAGCTGATGCCGGCGCGCATCCCGGACATGATCGGCCGGGTGAAGTCGTTCACCGCGCTGCCGATTATTACCGGCGGCTTGCTGTACGAGCGGAGCCAGGCGGAGGAATGTCTGCACCACGGCGCGGCGGCGATCTCGGCGTCGAGGCCCGAGCTGTGGCGGTGCCTTGGCCCCGATCCGGATTGCGTGAAGCCGCCCGCGGCGGCGCCCGCCGGCGCCGGCCGGAAGCGGTTCTCGCTTACGCCAGTTGGACTCGGGCTGACGGCGCTCTGCGAATATTCATATAATCTTAGCAACGGGTTAATCTAGATTTTACGAACGGCGCGTAATATTCAAGGCGACAAGTAAATACGATCGGTTGGAGTATTGGAGAAACCTTATCCGCTGGCGGACGCACCTCGTCCCCGGCTGGATTAAGGTTTCTTTTTTTGCGCCCCGATTAGAGCTTGCATTCCAGGGATAGAAAAGGTGGAGGAGAAACGATGATGAAGAAGCTTACGGTATTGCCGCTTGCGGCCCTGATGACGGGGATGCTCGCGGGCTGCGGCGGAGGAACGACGGTAGACAACACGGCGACGGGCGCTGCCGGCAGCGCGAACGCGGCGAATGCGAACGCGGACGGGACGAAGGCGGACAACGGCGCGGGGACGAACGATGCGTCCAAGAAGATTGTCATCAAGTATTGGTACGCCTTCGGGGACAAGATCGAGGAAGCGAAGCTGCACATGGTCCAGACGTTCAACGAATCGCAGGACAAAATCGAGGTTGTCGCGGAGCATCAAGGCAATTACGACGACCTGCACGCGAAGGTCCAAGCGGCGTTCGCGGCCGGCGACGCGCCTGCGGTCACCGATCTCGAGATCGCGTCCACCGGCGTCTTCGCCCGCTCCGGCATGCTCGAGGAGCTGACGATGTACGCGGAGCGCGACAAGGAACAGCTGAAGCTCGATGATTTCAACCCCGGTCTGATGGGCAACGCCTACGTGGACGGCAAGCTGTACGGCCTCCCGTTCATGCGCAGCACGCCGATTCTGTATAAAAACGTCACTATGCTCAAGGATGCCGGGCTCGACCCAGCCGGTCCGAAATCGTGGACGGAGCTCGAGGAGTATGCCCGCGTCCTGAAGCAAAAGGGCAAGACTGCCATGACGATGCCGATCGATATCTGGTTCTATGAAGCGCTCGTGGCTCAAAGCGGCGGCAACATGCTGAGCGAGGACGGCAAGCAGGCGGCGTTCAACGCGAAGGAAGGCGTAGAGCCGGTCACGTTCTGGAAGAAGCTCGCCGACGAGAAGCTGATCAAGATTCCGGTCGGCGACGAAGCGGGCGCCACGGCGGACAAGGACTGGGCGAACCAGATGTCGGCCTTCAAATTCGCTTCGACGGCAGGCGTATCCGGCGCGCTCGAGATCGCCAAGGGCAACGGCTTCACGATGGATGCGTCGTTCATGCCGGCCAACGCCAGCTACGGCGTGCCGACCGGCGGCTGCCAGCTCGTCATCACGTCGAAGGGCAGCGAAGAGCAGAAGGAAGCGGCGTGGGAATTCCTCAAATGGATGACGTCGAAGGAAAACACGATCTACCAGCATAAGCATGTCGGTTACCTGCCGACGCGGTTGTCCGCCGTCGACAGCGACGAGCTGAAGGCGCACTTCGCGGAGTTCCCGCAGTATAAGGTCGCCGTGGATCAGCTGGAATACGCCAGACCGCGCCCGATGGTGAGCGCGTATCCCGAGGTCGCGAAGATCATCAAGGAGTCGATCGAGAAGGCGATTCTGGATCCGAAGACGACGCCGCAGGACGCGATGAACCAGGCGGCGGACAAGGCGAACAAGCTGCTCGCCAAGTAAGACGGGAAGAGACCAACCTTCGGCGGAGCGGCGGTTCGCCGCAGGGACGCAGGGACCCGCGGGCCACTGGCTTCGCGGGCCCATCGCCCGGCGGGCGGATGGCCCTCCGCCTATCTTAAGAGCGGAGAGGTAGCACCGAATGTACAACGAGAAGTGGTTGTCCGCGATCAAAGTCGTCGTATTCGACATGGACGGTACGCTCTATCAGGATCATGCGTATCTGGAACGCTATATCCGGTACCTGCTGGAAGGAACGGAGCACGAAGGAGAAACGGAAGCGGCGGTGCGTCTGGGCGGCGCCATGCTGGCCGGCGAACACCCGGGCGGCTTCGGCCATTTCTACCATACCGGGGACGATGTCTGCCTGGCGCTCGAGGGCGGCCGGTTCGTCCGGGGCTATACCTGGGCGGACGGCGTCGAGATCGACGCCGGCGCCTACGGCAGCTATGCGTCGCTGGCCCCGCTGCTGGTGCCGGTCGGCGACCCGTGGAGCATCGTCACGGCGCTGTCCCGGCGGCACCGGCTGCCGGAAGCGAAGCTGCTGGCGGCGTTCGAGCGGGTGCGGCAGGAGATGCTGCAGCCGCCTCACCGGTTCGAGCTCAGCACCGGCCTGTTCTGGGCGATCGAGGCCTTGGACGCGGTCGAGAAGAAGAGCCTTTTGACCAATACGCCGCCAGCGTCCGGCGCCGAGTTTCTAGGTTACATGGGGATCCGGCATCTGTTCGGGGACGTGATCTTCGGCGCCAACAAGCCGGACGGACTTCACGCGTACGTGGCCGCGCTGCTGGCGCAGGGCTATGAGCCGCACGAGATTCTGACCATCGGGGACAATACCTGGAACGACCTGCATCCGGTCAAGCGGCTGGGCGGGCGCACCTGCTTCATCTCGCCGTATCCGAGCGGCGACCCGGAAGCGTGGGATCTCCGGCTGACCCGGCTGGAGGAGCTGGAGGGGCTGATGCGCGCGCTGCAACAATCCATCACAAGGAGGAGCATATCGGATGGCAAAGATCGAGCTGAAGCAGATCGGCAAGAAGTTCAAGGATGAGACCATCATCGAGAATTTGAATCTGACGATCAAGGACGGATCGTTCACCGTGCTCGTCGGGCCGTCGGGCTGCGGCAAGTCCACCACGCTGCGAATGGTGGCGGGGCTCGAGCGGGTGACGAGCGGCGAGATCTGGATCGACGACGTCTGCGTGAACGACACGCCGCCCGGCCTGCGGGACGTCGCGATGGTGTTCCAAAACTACGCGCTGTATCCGACGATGACGGTGCGCGGCAACATCGAGTTCGGGCTGAAGAACCGCGGCGTGGCGAGGCGCGACCGCGACCGGCTGATCGCGGACATCTCGGACATCGTCGGCTTGACGCCGCATCTGGACAAGAAGCCGCAGAACCTCTCCGGCGGCCAGCGCCAGCGGGTGGCGCTCGCCCGGGCGATGGTGAAGCAGCCGAAGGTGTTCATTCTCGACGAGCCGCTGTCCAACCTCGACGCCAAGCTGCGCAACCAGATGCGGACCGAGCTCATCCAGCTCCACCGGCGGCTCGGCACGACGTTCGTCTACGTCACGCACGATCAGGTGGAAGCGATGTCGATGGGCGACGAGATCGTCGTCATGAATAAAGGCGTCATCCAGCAGGCGGATACACCGATGAAGCTCTACCACGATCCGGCGAACCGCTTCACCGCGGAATTCATCGGCACGCCGGCGATGAACCTGATCGACCGCCGGGACATGAAGGGGCTGGAGTTTCATTCGTCCGCGCCGGTCGGCTTCGTCGGCTTCCGTCCCGAGCAGGCGCTGCTCGGCGCGGCTGTGGACGCCGAAGGGTACACGCTGGAAGGCGAGATCCTCACCCGCGAGAGTCTGGGCGCGGAGAATATCTATCAGATCCGCTCGGACGGCGGCATCTTCTTCGTGAAGACGTTCCTCGCGCCGCTCGAGACGGCCGCGCGCGTCCGGGTGACGATTCCGTACGACCGGCTTTATTACTTCGGGCCGGACGGCGAGCGGCTGCGCGGCGTCGAGATGGGCGCGAGGCAGCTGACGGCGGCAGGGGGCAGATGACATGACGCTCTGGGATAAGCTGCGTCCGTATGGCATGGTCGCGCCGGCCGTGATCATTTTCTCCCTGTTCTTCATCTATCCGATTTTTTACATGATGTACCTGAGTCTGTTCGACTGGAACTTCGTCAGCCCGACCAAGTCGTTCGTGGGGCTGCAGAACTTCAAGGACCTGCTGACGGAGCCGGATTTCCGGCAGGTGCTCGGCAATACGACGCTCTATACGCTGATGACCGTGACGCTGACGACGGGGCTTGCCCTGCTGCTCGCGCTCTGGCTGAACCGCAAGAGCATGTTCCACGGCTTCGTGCAGGGGGCGATCTTCAGCCCGCATATCATCTCGCTCGTGTCGATCTCGCTGCTGTGGAGCTGGCTCATGGATCCCGAATACGGCCTGCTGAACTGGGTCATCGGACTATTCGGCTTCGGCAAGCTCGAGTGGCTGTCCCATCCGAGCACGTCGCTCGTCTCGCTCGTCATCGTCGCCGTCTGGAAGGGGCTCGGCTACAACGCGCTCGTGTTCATCGCAGGCCTGCAGAGCATTCCGCCGGATATCTACGAAGCCGCGTCGCTCGACCGGTCGAAGCCGTGGACGACGTTCCGGAAGCTGACGCTCCCGATGCTGTCGCCGTCGATCTTCTTCCTGGCGGTCATTAACATGATCGGTTCGTTCCAGGTGTTCGAGACGATCGCGATCATGACGCAGGGCGGACCGGTCAACTCGACCAACACGCTCGTCTATTACATCTATCAGTACGGCTTCCGGTTCTTCAAGATCGGCTATGCCTCCGCGGCGGGCGTCATCCTGCTCGCAATCGTCGGCGTGCTGACGATCCTGTATTTCAACCTGCTGTCGAAACGCGTCCATTACCGTTAGGAAGAGGTGAACCTGTTGAAAGCCGTAGACTCTACGATCGGCGGCCGGCCGATCGGTGCCGCCGCCGCCGGCAGCCGGACCCGCGCGCGGTCGCGGAAGGCGGTCGTCCGCCAGACGGCCAGCGCCGTCCTGCGCGTGCTCAATATCGCCTGTCTGCTGCTGCTGGTGCTGATCTTCGCGATGCCGTTCATCTGGATGATCTCCACCTCGCTCAAGACGCTGCCGGAGACGATGATCTTCCCGCCGGAGTGGATCCCGCGGAATCCGGTCTGGCACAATTACGCGGAAGCGTGGAACACGGGGCCGTTCCTGCATTACTTCGCGAACAGCCTCATCATCGCGGTCGGCATCCTGGCGCTGCAGATGCTGACGATCATTCCGGCCGCGTATGCATTCGCCCGGTACAGATTCGCCGGTTCGGGCTTCCTGTTCAGCATCGTCATGGTGACGCTCATGATTCCGGCGCAGCTCATCTTCCTGCCCGTGTACCTGGAGCTGAGCGCGTTCAAACTGCTGAATACGCATCTCGGCCTGATCCTGCCGTTCGCGTCGAGCGCCTTCGGCATCTTCCTGCTGCGGCAGGCGTTCCTGCAGATCCCGGACGAGCTCGTCGAAGCGGCGCGGCTCGACCAGGCGAAGGAGTGGAAGATCATCCTGCGCCTCATGGTGCCGCTCGTCAAGCCGGTGCTCGTCACGTTCGCCCTGTTCAGCTTCATCGCCCATTGGAACGATTATTTCTGGCCGCTCGTCATGACGACGAACGAGACGGCGCGCACGCTGCCGCTCGGCATCGCCAAGATCCGGGAAGTGGAAGGCGTGGCGACATGGAACGTCCTGATGGCCGGCAACCTCATTCTGGTCGCCCCGATTCTCGTCGTGTTCTTCGTCTCGCAGCGGCAGATCATCAAGGCCTTCGTCTATAACGGCGTCAAATAAGCGAGACGTGAAAGAAGACAATCGAAAGGATGGATGAGAGATGAACGAAATGTCGCAGAATACGAACCGCGCACTGCCGCTGACGATCGTCGCGCACCGCGGTTGCTCGGGGACGGCGCCGGAGAACACGCTGGCGGCGTTCAAGCTGGCGCTGGAGGAGCCGGGCATCGCGATCATCGAGCTGGACGTGCATTTGTCCAAGGACGGCGTGCCCGTCGTCATTCACGACCATACGCTGGAGCGGACGACGAACGGAGCGGGGCGCGTCGACGCGCATACGCTCGAGGAGCTTCGCGGGCTGGACGCGGGCGGCAAGTTCGCGCCGGCATTCGCCGGGGAGCGGATCCCGACGCTCGAAGAGGTGCTGGAGCTGGCGAAGGGCCGCTGCGTGCTGCATATCGAGCTGAAGATGCTGGCGCAGGAATACGCGGGCATCGAGGAGAAGGTCATCGCGCTCGTGCAGCGGCATGGCATGGAGCAGGAGGTCGTGCTGTCGTCGTTCAACCACGACTCCATGAAGCTCGCGCACGAGCTGGATCCGTCCATCGCGACGGGGCTGATCTTCCTCGGCAAGCCGTTGCTGCTCGCAGAGCAGCTGAGGTACGCGGGCGCGGCAAGCCTATCGATGCACCATGCGTTCCTGACGCGCGAGCTCGCGGACGAGATGGCGGAGCTCGGCATCGATCTGGGCGTATGGACGGTGAACGATCCCGCGCTGCTGGCGCGGATCGCGGCGGACTACCCGGGCATGCGGATCACGACGGATTATCCGGAGCGGGCGCTGCAGGTCGTGCGGGAGCACGGGCTGGCGGCACGATAGGACTGACGAATAGCGGAGAGAAAGCAGAGTAGACCGGAATGCTCCGGCGCTACTCTGCTTTTGTGCTTATTGTAGATGCCGTGCCGGGGGTAGTTACTATACACGAGGTAAGATGCTGATAAAGTTTTCACTTCTTTAAAGCGGTAATCGGCGGGCCTATAATAGATAGAGTGAAAGGGCACGCCCGATGTCCGGGAGCATGGCCGCCCGAGAAGCGAAAACGAGAGAACGAGAGGTATGGACGGCGTATGCAAATCATGCAAGACATTCGTGCGTTTATGGCGGTCTCCGGCGCCAGAATCCTGCTGACGATGTTCTTCCTCTACGGGATCGGCACCGGCATGCTGGCGCCGATGAACGCAGTCTATCTCGACGAGAGCGTCGGGCTGTCGAAGGAACAGATCGTGGCCGTATTCGCCGTATCCCTGTTCTGCAACATCGCCATTACGATTACCGTCGGCTGGTTCAGCGACCGGCTGGTACGCAAGAAGAAGCTGCCTCTGGCGGCGGCGCTGCTCTGCATGATCGGATTGGCCGTCTACATGCAGGCTTCCGACTTCCGAAGCGCGCTCATCGGCATGACGATCGCCGTCGCGCCGTCCGGATTAATCATGGGGCAGCTGTTCGGCATGGCGAGAAGCCATTTTGCCCGCAGGGCCGGCGAGCTGGTGGAGATGGCCCAGCTCTGGCTGCGGGCGGCCTTCAGCGTCGGTTTTTTTACGGGGCTGCTGCTTGGCGCGAACATCTTCCTGATCGCCACGTTCCAGGGCGTTCTGTGGGGGAATATGGCCGGGTATGTCTGCCTGGCGGTGCTGCTGCTCACGTATAAGGAGACGGCGGGCGAGCCGGGAACGAAGCAGGCCGTGAAGGGCGAACCGTTCTCCCTCGTGATGCTGATCGCGCTGCTGCTGCTCTCTTGTGCCGATGCCATTCGCGGCTTGTATTTGCAGCTCGTCGTCCTGAAGCTCTTCGACAAGCCCGAGGTGATGTCCTACATCTGGAGCACCCAGGCGGTATTCGAGCTGTTCTTCATGACGCTGGGCGGGTATTGGGCGGCGAGGTACGGAAGCAAGAAGATTATTTTTCTGGGCGGCTGTTTCGCGCTTGCCGCTTATCTGACCTATACGAGCAGCGATTCGCTCCCGGTCTTCTTCGCGGTCCAGCCGTTGTATTCGTTTTTCGTCTCGATTTTGGCCGGCGTGGCCATGGGCTACGTGCAGCGGATGTTCCTGAGCCGGACGGGCTTTGGGGCGAGCTTGTACGTGTTCATCACGCAGACGGCTTCGCTCATCGGGTATTTCCTGCCGCTGTTCATTCGGGGCATTACGCCGGACATCTTCTTCATCCCGAGCGCGCTTGTCGCGCTGTCGCTGCTGATCATCGGCGTCGTGCTGTACCGGGAACGGGGCACCGGGAACCGGAACGCGAATAAGCCGTCGGTCGTCAATCGCGCCGTCTGACGCGGCGAACGTGTCGTTAGCTGTGATTGCGTGAGGCTGCCGCTTGAGGCGAATTGGAATGAACCACTATAGGAGGAATGAATATGCGTTATCGGAAATTGGGGACGAGCGGATTGGAAGTATCGGTGCTGGGACTGGGCACGAATGCCTTCGGCGGACGCGCCGACAAGGAGACCTCGATCCGCGTGCTGCACCGCGCGGCGGACAGCGGCATCACGTTCATCGACACCGCCAATATCTACACCGGCACGAAGTCGGAGGAGATCATCGGCGAGGCGTTCCAAGGCCGGCGCCAGGACGTGCTCCTCGCGACGAAGGCGGGCATCAAGAACGGGGAAGGCCCGAACGCCGGGGGCGCTTCGCGCCAGCATATCTTCCGGGAAGTCGAGGCGAGCCTGCGCCGCTTGCGGACGGATTACATCGACCTGTACCAGATTCACGTGTTCGACTCGCAGACGCCGCTGGAGGAGACGCTCCGGGCGCTGGACGATCTCGTGCGCTCCGGCAAGGTGCGGTACGTGGGGGCTTCGAATTATAGCGCCTGGCAGATGATGAAATCGCTCGCCATTAGCGACAGCCGGCATCTGATCCGCTATGCGTCGGTGCAGCCCGGCTACTCGCTGGCCGATCGCGGCGTGGAGCGGGAGCTGGTTCCGTTCTGCGTCGATCAGGGGATCGGCCTCATCCCGTATTTCCCGCTGGCAGGCGGCATTCTGACGGGCAAGTATTCGGGCGGAGCCGTGCCGAGCGGATCACTGCTGGACAAGAACCCGAACTTCGCCCGGCGCCTGAACGCCGACCGCGTGGAGCTGGGCGAACAGGTCGCGCGCATCGCCGCGGAGATCGGGACGTCCGCCACGGCCCTGTCGCTGGCATGGCTGATGCATCAGCCAGCGGTCAGCACCGTCATCGCCGGCGCGACCCGCGAGTCGCAGATCGACGAGAATCTGAAGGCGGTCGAGCTTGAGCTGTCCGAGGACGTGCTGCTGGCGCTGGATGAAGCGAGCAAGAACTTCGTATTTGCGCCGCCGTTCTAAAGCTGCCGCCGATCCGGCCATCGCGCGAGGTGCGCGCGATAAGGTTGGCTCAAGCGGGGAAAAAGGTTTACGTGAAGGGCGGCCGGGGCAAGATGCGGCTGCCCTTGTTCATGTAACGGGAAGCGGGCGCGCAGCTCCATCGGCAGACTTGCCCGATCATGCGGCACGAACGCCGGTCCGCGAATCCGTCTTATCGCCGCCTAAGAGATGCCGATCTCTTGGGTATACCCGCTGTGCTGTCCGAGAGCACGGAATACGTATGCTTGACCGAGCGGCTTAATAATGCCGAAGGAAGCGGCGAAACGCCCGAAGCCATCCGTCTCGCCCTCTGCGTAGACGCCCCATTCGCCGGTGAATCCGGTCCCGACCACGCGGCCCTGCAGTTCGTAGCGCTCGGAGCCGCCGAATCCCGCGCCGCCCATGGTCACGTTGAAGCCGTCCTGAATCTGATTCGCGGCGGCCTCGCAGCTGATCACCGGCCGCATCGGAGCGGGATCGCTCACCTTCTCCTTCGGCATCTTGCTCGCTTCGAAGACGACGTCCCCCCCCGCGTTGCCGAAGAAATGCCCCTCGGCGTTTAACCCGCTCGTGTCTTGGTACGTCCCGGCCGTGCCGTTATCCCAGCTCACGTGAAAGAGAAGGCGGCCGCTATCGTAGGGGGTCAGGTAACTCAGCTGGCCATAGGTGTCTCCGCCGCGTATTGCCGGGCCGTGGCTCCCGGTCAGCCGGCAAGCCGGATTCGCAATGCGGAATCCGCCGGACGCGATCGGGATGACGGTAAACCACGCATCCCAGCCGTTGCTTTGACTGAAGTGCCATCCCCCTGCATAACCGGTATCCGCCCACGGCGGATTGCCTTGAATCCCGATCTTCTCCCCGATAATGCGCTGACCGCCGGGCACCTCCGGGGCGGGGGTGAGCGGCTTTCCGACCTGTGACAGTTTGTCCAGGTAGCCGATGACGGCATCGTATTTCAGGAGGGACAACGGGTTTTGCTCCGAGACGAGAACAGCCGCGCTGGCGTCCGTCTCCTTGATCAGCTTCTCGCTGATAAGCGCCTGCCTCACGGCTTCGTCGACCAAGACGTGGCCGTACTGCTGCTGCATCTTGACGAAGTCTTTCGGCTCGATTCTTCGTTCTGCCATCCTAACCGCCTCCTAATGTGGGCCCTTCCTTCGAACTCGTGAAGTGGACGCGGCCCTAAGGATCATCTTATTCCCCGTCCCGGAAGAAAAAGACCTCGCCCCGAGGAATTTTTAACCGCCGGCCCGGGAGCGGTTTGAATTGGTTTTGTAAGATACTTGTAATGAGAATGACATCCAATCTTTATCTCTTCTTAAGGCTGCTAGGCTATACTTGAACTCGACCCCCCTTTTGAAATATATCTTTTAGGCCCGCAGCCCGTTGCTGCGGGTCCCTTTTTTTATTTTCGGGCGGTTGTCGCGCGGATTCTGCCGAACCGTTGGAAGCCTCATTGCGCTCGCGGCCGCAGGTTTTCCTCGTATGACATTCACTCCTATTCATCACGACGATGCCCTGTAGATTGTATGGTTCCGCGCTGTTCCCGGTCCGCGAGGTTGTCCGCAAGATCTATCGTTTGTTGACTATTCAACCACGCGGGCTTGAAGTAAAATATGATCTGCACGCCTGTAATTGTTACTCGTTAGCAGCGAGCGGAGAGGGGGAGGGCTGCGAAACAATCGTCAACGCAGGTGAACATCGCGCAGGCAAGCGGCAGGCTTCGATGTAATGAAAGCGCTCTATTAGCGGTAAAGAGAAAGGACGGATGAGGTTGGTTTTCCTACGAAGATTGTTCGCCTTGGCGGCCGTGATGGCGGCCTCCTGCATGATTTGGCAAGCGTCCGCGCACGCGGAGCAGCCGTATTCCTCGTACTGGTTCCCAAAGGACCTGCTGAATTGGTCCCCCGAGACGGACAAGGATGCCGCTTTTAATAAGTCGGGCATTCCGCTGGCCACTCGGGCTGTGGGCGATCAAGTAAATCCCAACGTAACGCTGGGCCCGAAACTGGCAGCGCTTTCGTCGATGGCCGACCATACGAGCGGGACGCCGTCGCAAGGCTCGGACCAGTTCGATACGTATGCGTTCCAATATTGGCAGTATCCCGATGTGCTCGTCGACTGGGCCGGCTCCTCGGGCGAGGGCATTATCGTGCCGCCGAGCGCCGACGCGACCGATGCCGCGCATAAGAACGGCGTTCCGATCCTCGGCACGATCTTCTACCCGCCGACCGCCTACGGCGGCAAGATCGATTGGGTGAACGACTCGCTGGTGCAAAATCCGGACGGCTCCTTCCCGTTCGCGGACAAGCTGATCGAGGTGGCGAACTATTACGGGTTCGACGGCTGGTTCATCAACCAGGAGACGGCCGGCGGCAATTCGTCGACCGCGGCCAAGATGCAGCAGATGCTCAAGTATCTGCAAGCCAAGAAACCCGCAAGCATGAAAATCATGTGGTACGACGCGATGGTGAGCAGCGGCCCGGTGTCGTGGCAGGGCGCGCTCAACGCATCGAACAGCATGTTCTTCCAGGACAGCAGCGGAATCGTCTCCGACAGCATGTTCCTCGACTTCAGATGGAGCGCGGGCACGCTGAGCGCTTCGAATGCGGCGGCGGCGAACCTGGGCCGGAATCCGTACGACCTGTACGCCGGCATCGACGTGGAAGCGAACGGGTATAATTCGGCCCCTCGCTGGAGCGCCATCTTCCCGTCCGGCGGCCAGGCGGTGACGTCGCTCGGGCTGTACCGCCCCGATTGGGCGTACAAATCGTCGACCGGGCAGGCGGACTTCTACGCCAGAGAGAACCGGTTCTGGGTCGGGCCGAACGGCGATCCGCGCCGCACGGCACCCGGCACGTCATGGCCGGGCATCGCGAATTACATCGCGGACAAGACGCCGGTGACGTCTCTGCCGTTCGTGACGAATTTCAACGCGGGGCAGGGGCATCTATTCGCGGTGAACGGCGAGGTGCTGCGCACCGCGGACTGGAATAACCGCAGCCTGCAGGACGTCATGCCGACGTGGCGCTGGATCGCGGACAGCGCGGGCACGCCGCTGAAGCCGGACATCGATTTCGCGACCGCCTATTATGGCGGCAGCTCCCTTAAGGTCTCGGGCGACCTCGGCCCGGCGAACGCCACGCAGATCAAGCTGTACAAGACCGATCTGCCGGTAGGGGCGGACACGAAGCTGGGCGTTGCGTTCAAGCTGGCGGATCCGAGCGTGGCCGCTTCGCATATGAAGGTCGGCATCGCCTTCGCGGATGACCCGAACGCGTTCGTCTACTTGGATGCGGGCGACGCCCCGGGCGGCGCATGGACGACGAAGTCGATCCCGCTCGGCGCCTATGCCGGCAAGCGGATCGCCGCCACCGGGCTGAGCTTCGCGAGCGACACGGCGATTAATGGCTACGCCGTCAACATCGGGCGGCTGTCCGTAACCGACGAAGCCGGGCAGCCCGCGCCGGCCCTCCAGCCGAGCGCGCCGGCAATGACAAATGAATTTACCGGCGGCATCGCCGCGGACGCCCGGCTGACCTGGACCAAGCCGGAACCGGCTGCCGCGCTGTACGAGGTATACCGGCTGAAGCCGGACGGGACGCGCGAGTTCCTCGGCGCGACGCCGAACGACGCGTATTACGTGTCCCAGATCAAGCGGATCGGCAAGGAATCGCAGACGGCGCTGCAAATCGTCGGCGTCGACGGCAGCTTCCGGCACGGCGAGCCGGCGGTCGTCACGCTGAACTGGCCGGCCTATCCGAAGCCGGCGGCGGACTTCGCCGTCAGCCAGCGGTACGCCGCTCCGGGCCAGCCGATCGACTTGATCGACCGCTCGTCGGAGACGACCGAATCGGTCCGCTGGGATGTGCCGGGCGGCCAGGTCGATGACAGCTCGGGGCACCCGGTCGTCACCTACAGCCAAGAAGGGACGTACACGATTACGCTGACCGCCTCGAACAGCTCGGGCGAAGACGCGCATACGGAGCAGGTTCACGTCACGTGGGCGGTATCGGGCGGCCAGTCCAATCTCGCGCTGAACAAGACGGCGACCGCGAGCTCGACCTGCGCCTCGTCCGAAGCCGCGCGATTCGCGTTCGACGGCAGCTTGAAGACCAAATGGTGCGCCAATGCTGGCAGCGGCCCGCACTGGGTCGTGAGCGATCTGGGCGCCGATTACGCGATTACGGATTTCGCGCTCTCGCATGCCGAGCTTGGCGGCGAAGCGGTGAGCATGAATACGTACGATTACAAAATCCAGCTGAGCGACGACAAAGCAACGTGGCGGGACGTCGTTGACGTCCATGCGAACACGAAGGGGCGGACCGAGCATACGATTGATCTGTCGGAAGCCCGGTATGTCCGGCTGTGGGTGACGAAGCCGGCCAGCACGAGCGACAACGCCGCCCGGATTTACGAATTCGAGATCGGCGGGTATGCGGTTAATCCCGTGTTCTTAAGCCTCAATCAGGCGGCTGCGGCCGAGAACGTGCGCCAGCTGCTCGGCTCGCCGGCTTCGCCGGGGCTCCATCTGAACTTAACGAAGTGGAATCTGCTGAGCGCCGACGGGAAGCTCGCCGTAGCCCAGGCGATCGTGAGCGGCAGACCGGCGGACGGATATTACAGCAGCGCCGCGATCCAACAGGTGATCGACCAAGCGGTAGCGGGACTGGATAAGACGGCACCCGTCACGACGCTGACCGCGGCGCCTTCCGCGCCGGACGGGCAGAACGGCTGGTACGTGCATCCAGTCGAGCTGACACTGACGGCATCGGACGAATTGTCCGGCGTCGCCAAGACGGAATACAGCCTGGACGGCGGAGCGAACTGGCTGCCGTACACTGGTCCGGTCACGCTTGCCGACGACGCGGCGGCCCGCATCCTGTACCGCTCGGCGGATGCTGCGGGCAACGTCGAATCGGCCCGGGAAAGCTTCATTCGTCTGGACAGGACGGCGCCGGCGATCACCGCTTCGGTGCATGACGGCGACGTATTCACGGATGATCAATTGTTCCTCCCGCAGATTACCGTAACCGACGCGGGCTCCGGCGCGGCGGCCGGCAGCACGGTCGTCACGCTCGACGGCGTGCGGCTTCATCCGGGCGAAGCGGTGGACCTGAGCGGACTTGCGCTCGGCACTCACGTCCTGGCCGTGGAAGCCCGCGACCTCGCGGGGAATGCCGGCACCTTAACGGTTCGGTTCATGACGACGGCCAGCCTCGATTCCCTGCATGCCCTGGTCGAACGATTCCGGGCGAACGGATCGATCGACAACGGCGGGATCGCGAACAGCCTGCTTAAGAAGCTGGAGCATGGGAACGTGGACAGCTTCGCGAGCGAAGTAAGCGCGCAGCGCGGGAAGCATATTTCCGAGGAAGCGGCGGCATGCCTGCTCCGGGACGCGGCCTTCCTCGCCCGGCAGCAATAGGCACAGCAACGCGGATTTTAGGGACCGGCTTAGGGCCGGTTCCTTTTTTCGTTTCGGTTGCGTTTCGGACTTTGCGCGGTTATTACCGAACCGTAACCGTGCCGTCAGCGCCGAGAGGTTTTCATTGCGCGCCGTTTCCGGTACCATAAGGGATGGAGCCGCAACCCGAAAAGCAGCCCGCACACCCAAACGGAGGTGACGAATGTGGACAATTACGCCTACCTGTACGTCATCAGCGGCGAACCTTACTCCCCCGGGACTTGCGTGAATCTGACGGATGATACCATGCTCATCGGCAGGGTCGCCCATCAGTCGGCCCCGGACCTTGCCTTCACGAACGCGTATATTTCCCGTCAGCACGTGATCATCCGCAGGGAGCGGGACAAGGCGCTGCTCTACGATCTCGGAAGCCGTCACGGCACGGAGCTGAACGGCGTGCGCATGACGCCGCATAAGCCGTATCTGCTGCACAACTTCGATCGCATTCAGCTGTCCAAAGGGCTGGTCGTCCTTCATTTCTCGTATTCGTTCGCCGAGCAGACCTTGGATATCGAAGCGCCAAGGGCCGACGCGCAGCCGGACGAGGCGGAGGCGAGGCTGATCATTCACTGGGACAAGCGGGAATGCATCGTGGAGGGCAAGCGGATTCCGATGTCGGAGAAAGAATATTTGTTCCTTCGGGCCCTTCACGAGCACCCGAACCAGCTGGTGCCGCTGAACGAAATCAAAGCCAGCGTGTGGCCGGAACGCCTGCAGGGCGAGGAAGGCATCCCCGATGTCACGCTCGACGAATTGAACGCCCTGGTGTACCGCGTGCGCAAAAAATACGGAAAAGACACCTTGCTCATAAACGCAGTCCGCGGAAGCGGGTATATCCTCGAGACTGAATCGAAAACGAGAGTGGGAATTACGTCATGAAATACATCAAAGTCGACTATTCGGGCCCGTTGAACGGCAGCGTGCGCATACCGGGCTCCAAAAACAGCTCGCTCGCGCTGCTCGCCGCCGCTTGCCTGGCGGACGATATCGTCACGCTGAACGGGATTCCCCGTATCGAGGACATTCGCACGATATCGGCCATCAGCCAAGATATCGGCCTGTCCATGCAGCAGACCGGCGGACAAGTCGTCCTGGATCCCCGCTGGATGCACAGCGCCGTCATCGACCCGAGCAAAGCGTCCGGCTTCCGGGCCTCCTATTACTTCGCCGGTGCGCTGCTCCCGAAATTCGGCAGCGTCACGATCGGCTTCCCGGGCGGGGACGATTTCGTCTCCAGGCCGATCGACCAGCATATCAAAGCCTTTCGGGCGCTCGGCGCCGAGGTCAGGCTGTTCGACGATCATTTCGTCGTCGAGGCCGCCCGCTTGAAGGGCGCGGACATTTATTTCGACACCATTACCTCTGGCGCGACCATTAACGCGATGCTCGCGGCGGTCCGGGCCAGCGGGCGGACGGTGCTTCGCAACGCCGCCGTGGATCCGGAGGTCGTCGATACGGCCGTCTTGCTCAATCGGCTCGGAGCGCGGATCTACGGGGCAGGCACGCCGCAGATTCGCATCGAAGGCGTCCCTTATCTGCAGGGCGGCACGCATACCGTCATTCCGGACCGGCTGATAGCGGGGGCGTTCCTGATGGCCGCGGGCATCCACGGGGGAGAAGTGACCGTCCGGGACGTCATCCCCGAGCATCTGGGCTCCTGCCTGGCGAAGCTCGAGGAGATCGGCATGCAGATCGAATGCGGCGAGCATCATATCACGGCCTCCGGCACGGGTTCGCTGAGGGCGACGCGGGTTCGGACAGGCATGTACCCGAACTTCGCGACCGATCTGCAGCAGCCCATGACCTCGCTGCTGCTGCAGGCCAGGGGCAAGAGCATCATCACCGACCGCGTCTTTCCGAAGCGCTTCGCTCACGTGCCGCAGTTAAGGCGGCTCGGCGCGCAGATCGAGCTCAGACGCGAGAGTGCCTTCATCCGCGGCGGCATGCCCCTGCAGGGCGGCTGGGTGCACGCATCGGACGTGCGCGCCGGCATCTGTCTGGTGCTGGCCGGGCTGGCGGCAGAGGGCAGCACGTATATCACGGGCGTGGAGCATGTCGAGCGCGGCTATGAAGACGTCATCGCGAATTTTCGGGACATCGGCGCTTCGCTCTCCATGCAGGAGCTGGATGCCGGGGGCATGACGGATCGGCTGCAGATGCGTACATAAGCCCGTTCCATGATGGCGTGTCAATTTGCCGCATACGTATGGCAAAGCCGCATCGGTTGCGGCTTTTTTTCGTGTCTGGGGATGGGGGTGGACAGTCGTGTGGGGGCAGTCACGGGAGAGGAGCGAGAGCATAGGCAGCGGACGTGGAGGCCAGGCCGCTGCCTGGCGGTTGGAGGGGAGCAGCGGATAGCGGCCGCGGCGGACCGGCCTGCTGCCCGCATTAAGGCTCCGGCCGCGGGCCATACGCCATCGTCCAGATCGGCACCTGAACGTTCAACGTCAATTAAAACAGCGGCCAGCCCAGGACATCGTCTCCGCGTCCTAGTCAGCCGCTGCATTCATCGAATCACTCTATGTTACGAGCACTTAGAAAAACTTCACGCGATCCGATTGTGACATGAATTCCTTGTCGCCCGGCACGAACGTCGGTTTTCCGAACGGCATTTGCGCAATCAGCTTCCAGTCGCCCGGAAGTTGCCACGTTTGCGCAACATCGGCATCGATGAGCGGATTGTAGTGCTGCAGAGAAGCGCCGAGACCTTCTGCGACAAGCGCCGTCCAAATGACGTGCTGCAGCATGCCCGAGGATTGGTTGGACCAAACCGGGAAATTGTCGGCATAAGACGCATATTGCTCTTGCAAGCCCTTCACGACCGCGTGGTCTTCGAAAAACAGGATCGTACCGTAGCCGCTCGCAAAACCGTTGATTCGCTCTTCGGTCGCTGCGCAATTTTCCGCGGGAACGCGTTTTCGAAGCGTTTCTTTCGCAATGTTCCACAGCTTGTCCGATTGTTCACCGAAGAGCACGACCACGCGCGAGCTTTGCGAATTGAATGCGGACGGGGTATGATCGACGGCTTCGCGTACGATTTCCTTGATCCGGTCCTCCGAGACGACGACATCCTTGCTCAGCCCGTAGAACGTGCGTCTAGCTTTGACAGCGTCCAAAAACAATTTGCTCATGGTAATCTCTCCTTGTATATCGCGAATTAAGTCTTAAATTCAAGATACATTAGTTTAAGATAAATGTCAAACGATACCGATGCCGGCCCCGTTCCGTAAAACCGCGATGCTTCTGGCCTCAATGTACGTTAATTATGGCCATCATCCTTAGCAAAGTGCAGATTCCACTCGATGCCGTTAGGATCCTTTACGGCCGCAGAAAATCCGCCGACGGAAGTCTCCTCTAACGGCTTTACGATCGTGCCCCCAGCCGCCAATGCCACATAAGCACGGCGAATTTGTGCTTCAGAAGCAAATTGGATTACCGGTCCTCCGCTGAAAATCCGTTGATAAAACGCGACTTCGTGCTTGATATTGCCTTCGGCGGCCCATCCGTTACTCGTAGCTCCGGTTCCAAAATCGCCGTTAAAATAAAAGGGGACGTTGTCCTCAACCTGGCTCATTCGATTTCACCTCCTTTCAAGCTGCCTCCACTATCGCTACCCGTCCATATAATGGCTGATCCATCGCTCGAATGCTTCGATCACAGGCCGTATTGCTTCCCCTTTATCCGTCAATGCATATTCCACGCATATGGGGACTCCGGGATGCATATGCCTCCTAATCAAGTTTTCGGCTTCAAGCATGCGCAGCCGGCCGGTCAAGGACGTGCCGGTAATCGGCAGCGTTCTCTTGATATCCGAAAAACGTTTGGGACCGCTCATTAATTCCTTCACGATGTCGTAATTCCATTTGCCGAACAGCAGCTGGCTTTCGGATTTGAAATTTTTTTTAGCCATCTCGGTCCTCCGTCTATTTTTTAGTAAATATCATGACAGTCAATAAGTTGACCAATTGCATAAAATTTTTAGTTACGTCTCTTTTTTCATATTGCCGATCATTCTTTCAAGAAAGCCGCCGAACGATGCCAACTCTTGAGCGGAAAATCCCTCGAACAAACGTTCAACTTTGACAACGGAATATTCATTGACGTTGGCCAGCGCTTTTTTTCCTTCCTCGGTGATGCTGACTTTGGTGACGCGTCTGTCAAGCGGACACTCGTAAGTCGTTACGAATCCGTTTTGTTTCAGCCGCTGCACCATGCCTGTCATATTTTGCTTGGTTACGAGCATGTTGTTTCCCAATTCTTTAAAAGATTGATCCCCGACTCGCTCGAGAGCGATAAGAATAAACCATTGGTGCAGGCTGGTCAAGCCGGCTTGCGAGGACAAGTTATGGCCTATGCGTTCCAATAAAACGTTTGCCCGGAAAACGTTGTCGATAATCTCCAGTCGTTCATCTTTCTTTTCATCCATTGAATCAACCTCAATAGTCAATTAGTTGACTTTATTATAGAAGCCGGGAACTGGCCTGTCAATGGCAATCGGCTCCTCATCAAGCTCTTCTTCCGGCGTTGCGTTGTTCAGGACAAGGCTGCTTAATAAGCTGCGCGAGCGCTGCGTCGTGTTTAGAATTTCCAATGCGAAATGAAGTCATTCAGGCATCGAACAAGGCGGCCGAGAAGCCCTGTTGGTAAGTTGGCCGTTCCCGAATTGAATCAGCCTGTCCACTTTTCCGAAGTCCCCCTCGGATAATCCGGTGCGTTCGGACATCTCTTTTACGACCCGGCCAAAGATTCTTTTATAGGAGCCCTTCCATATGGAGCGGCTTAGAGCCAACGGCAGCCGATTCGATCGGCTGCCATTGGTTTGTAAGGCAGGAACGCTCAGAGAACCGCGCGCCGCGCGGTTTTTTTTGTTTGGCCCACACGAATTTTCGGCGGCGTAGTATTATAATAAAATAAGTACCTTTACAGACACAGTAGTATGGCTTATCATGCAGATATGGAAGCGAATGGTTGAGCGAACCCAACACTACATCCCAGCAAGCACAAGCGAGCTTATGCGATACGCGTCTAAAAAAATGAATTCATGAGGAGCGATTTAAGATGAAGAATGCGAGATTGGAACGGAAATTGCTGACGAACTTCAACGCAAGCAACCTGGCGGAAAGCGACTTGACCGGCGTGACGGCGCATCAGGGACAGTTCAAAGGCAGCGCGCTGCACGGCTCCGATTTCTTCGGCGCGGATCTGATCGGCAGTACGTTCCAGAGCAGCAACGTCCGCGCAGCGAACTTCGACGGCGCGAACCTGACGGACTGCGTCCTGTCCGCGCTGGACCTGGCCAATGCCAGTTTCCGCAGCACGATTCTGGTCCGCACGAATTTCGGCAAGTCGGCGCTCGGCGGTGCCCGCTTCGCGGACGTTCGGCTGACCGGCGTGACGTTAGCGCAGACCGACCTTCGGAAGACGTCGTTTGAAGGGTGCGTGTTCGACGGGGCGGACTTCAAGCACGCCGATCTGAGCGGGCAGCGCTTCGACGGCCAGACGTTTATCGGCGTGACGTTCGACAACACGGCCTTGACCGGAACCTCGTTCAAGGGCGCGACCTTAAACAACGTCTCGTTCAGGCCGGGGTTCGCGCTCACGAACAAGTACAGCCGGATGATCAAGACCATCCGCTTCGACGGCGCGGCGATGGATAAGCTGACCTATGCGCTGCTTAAGGGCATGGGAGCCGAATTGACGAACGTCACGATCCGATAAGGGAGGGATTCCAATGCAAACCATGCAAACCGTGCAAACTGTGCAAGCCATGCCGCCCAAGAGCATCCAAGTGAATGGGCTGCAAAAATCCTACAAGCAGCTGCAGGTGCTGAAGGGCGTCGATTTCGAGGTGGAGCAGGGGAGCATCTTCGCGCTCCTCGGCTCCAACGGGGCGGGCAAGACGACGGTGGTCAAAATCCTCGCGACGCTGCTGAAGCCGGACGGCGGTACCGCCGCCATTAACGGATTCGATGTCGCGTCCCGCCCCGACCATGTGCGGCAGGCGATCAGTCTGACCGGGCAGTTCGCCGCCGTGGACGAAGTGCTGACCGGGCGCGAGAACCTGATCATGATCGCCAAGCTGCGATATCTCCCTAACCCCCGCCGGGTGGCCGACGACATACTCACCCGATTCGGACTGACGGAGGCCGCCGACCGCCGCGTGTCCACGTATTCGGGCGGCATGCGCCGCCGGCTCGACATCGCATTAAGCCTGGTCGGCAACCCGCAGATCCTCTTCCTCGACGAGCCGACGACGGGACTCGACCCCGAAGCGCGCATCGAGGTCTGGAAGATTGTCAAGGCGCTTGCCGAGAGCGGCACGACGGTCCTGCTGACCACGCAGTATCTGGAGGAAGCCGAGCAGCTGGCCGGCCGGATCGCGATCCTGCATGAAGGCCGGATCATCGCGAACGGCACGCTCGCGGAATTGAAGAAGCTGTTCCCGCCCAAGCAAGTGGAATACGTGGAAAAACAGCCGACCCTCGAGGAGATCTTCCTCGCCATCGTCGGCCACAAGGAGGGCAAGTAAATGGAAGCGGCAAAGAAGCGTTTCTTCACCGACATCAGCGTCATGCTCGGACGTTCCCTGCGCCATGTGTTCCGCAGCATGGATACCATAATCACGGTTACGATCATGCCGATCGCGTTCATGCTGCTGTTCGTCTATGTGTTCGGCGGCGCCATCCAGGCCGGGACGGACAACTACGTGAATTACCTGCTGCCCGGCATCCTGCTCATGGCGATTGCGAGCGGCGTGGCGTACACGGCGTACCGCCTGTTTACCGATGTGCAGCGGGGCATCCTCGAGCGGTTTCAGACAATGCCGATATCGCGCTCCGCCTTGATATGGGGGCATGTGCTGACTTCGCTGGTGTCCAATGCTATCTCGCTCGCCGTCATCGTGATCGCCGCCTTGGTCATGGGGTTTCGTTCATCCGCCGGGGTGCTGCCGTGGCTGGCCGTCGCCGGCATCCTTGCCCTGTTTACGCTGGCCCTGACCTGGGTCGCGGCGTTCGCCGGGCTCTCCGCCAAGACGGTGGACGGCGCGAGCGCCTTCTCCTACCCGATCATCTTCCTGCCCTTCGTCAGCTCGGCGTTCGTGCCGACCGAGTCGATGCCGGCCGTCGTCCGCGTCTTCGCCGACAACCAGCCGGTCACCTCGATCGTCAACGCCATCCGGGCGCTGCTGGCGGAACAACCGGTCGGAAGCGGCATCTGGATCGCGCTGGCCTGGTGCATCGGCGTCATGACGGCAGCTTATCTGCTTGCCATGCGGGCGTATAAGAGGCGGGTGTAAACGCACGGCCGGCTTGCAGAGACCGTTCCTGGATACGGGAAGCATTACTTTCGGCATTGCCCATGAAGATCGTCATGCGCAATGTCCGAAAGCGATGCTTTTTTTAATGCAGAGTCATGACCTTTCACAGATTTGGCATTCCGTCCTCCTTAGTAAGATCGAAGTGAGAACCAATACACCTATAGCAGGAGGGAATGCGATGTTTGGACATCATTCGAGACGGCCGGCCAGAGGCGCGGCGCTGGCGCTGATTGCGTCGATGCTGCTGCTCGTACTGTCGGCCTGCGCGCAGCGCGACGATCGGCAAGGCGGTGAGCGTGCTGCCGGGATCCATGCGGATAACGTGGCCTACACCACGGCAAGCAAGCCGGCGGCCGCCAAGGCGTATTCCGACGAGGAGCTGGTCAAAGAGCTTCCGGGCTTCAAGAACGGCTACAAGAAAGTGAACGGCGTCAAGCTTCACTACGTCGAGGGCGGGAAGGGCGAGCCGCTGTTTATACTGCCGGGCTGGCCCGTAACGTGGTATTCGTTTCGCAGCATGATGCCGGAGCTGTCCAAGTACTATCATCTGTACGTCGTGGAATACCGCGGCATGGGCAGCTCGGACAAGCCGCAATCGGGGTATGATAAGAAGACGATGGCCGCGGATATTCATGCTTTGGCCCAAGCGCTCGGATACGAGCGCATCTATATCGCCGGGCACGATATCGGCGCGACGATCGCCTACGCTTACGCGGCCAATTACCCGCAAGCCACGAAGAAAGTCTTGCTGATGGATGCTTCCCATCCGAACGAGAATTTCTTGAACATCCCGATTTTGCCGCCGGCGGGCGTCTACGACGAGAGCAACCCCGAGCGGGCTAAGTTCTACTGGTGGTTTGCCGTCAACACGATCCCGGGCTTGTCGGAGCAGCTGCTGCAGGGCAAGCAGCTCGATCTCGTCTACAATTGGATTTACGATTACATGGGCTATACCAAGGATGCGCTCAGCAAGAAGGAACGCGAGGTGTACCTCGCAGCCTATTCCCAGCCCGACGCGCTTCGCGCGGGGAACGAATGGTACAAGACGTTCAGGGAAGATATCGAGACGTTCAAGACCTACCCGCCGCTGTCCGTACCCGCGCTCGGCATCGCCGGCGTGTCCGGTTACGGCATGCTCGAGCAATTCTTGTCCGAGCATGCGCCGAATTCAAGGACAGTGAAGCTGGAGAAGACCGGGCATTGGATCATGGAGGAGAACCCGCAGGCCGCCGCTCGGCTGTTCAGATCGTTTTTCCGGTAGCTCGAACGGGCTGCAATTCAGTAGGCAAAGGCAGCGATCACCCGCGATCGCTGCCTTTGCTATGCCGCTTATGAAGATCTCGGCCGGTACGGAACCTCCGTATCGGCGTCCCGGCGTTTAAGGGTTCACGAACTTCACGATTTCCTCGTTGAATTTCGCTTTCTCTTCATAGAAGAGACCGTGGCCGCTGTTCTGGAACGGGACGAGCGTCGAGTTCCGGATGCCGTGGTGCAGCTGCTCCGCGATGGCGAACGGAACCGCCTTGTCATGTACGCCGTGCAAAATCAGCGTAGGCACGCCGATCGTTTTCAGTCCGGCGCGCAGATCCGTGTCCGCGACCGATTGGATGCTTTCGATCGTGGCGCGGGCATCCGAGGACTGGCCCATCTGATCGAACCAGGCGCGGAAAGCCGGGCTCGGCTGCTTGTAGAAGAAATCGTCGCCGAAGCTCTTCAGCATGTTCGGGCGGTCCGCCTTCAAGTTGGCCACGATGTTGGCGATATCCTTCTGCGTGATACCGTACGGATAGCCGTCGCGCTGGCTCCAGCTCGGGGAAGCGGCTCCGAACAGCATCAGCTTGGACACCGCGTGTCCTTTATGCCGGATCATGTAGTTCGTCGCCACCGTGCCGCCCATCGAGAAGCCGGCCAGCGTCACGTCCTTCAATTCCAGCTTGTCGATGACCTGGCGCACGTCGTCCGCGAAGGTGTCCATATCGTAGCCGTCGTACGGGCGGTCGGACTTGCCGAAGCCGCGCAGGTCGATGCCGATGAAGCGAATTCCTTTCTTAGGCAGCTCGGTCTCTTGGTATTCGTACATCTCGTGATTGGCCGGCCAGCCGTGGATGAAGACGACCGGCTTGCCTTCGCCGACGTCCTCGACGTACAGCTTCACGTTGTTGCCGACCGTGATGTAGTGGCCGCTGCTCGTGTTCACGACGCCGGCCGTATAATGCTGCGCTTCCGCGACCGGCGATTTCGCGAGGCTCGCTCCGATGCCCGCTCCCGTGCCGATCAGCGCGACCGCCAGCGACAGCGTCATGACCTTTTTGCTTGTAAAGTTTCTCATCATCTATTCCTCCTCAGAATGGTGGGTTCCGCGAACCGCCTGTCCTCGCCTGCGTTGCCGTGGAAAGTTTTGGCTCATCCGCATCCCTATAATAATTTGCTAACAAATGATTTGTCAACAAATTAATTGAACGAATTTGGCTCGAGAAGCGCTCTAATGAAGCGTTGAAAATGACGGATTCGGCCGCGTGGGGGCCGCCGTTTTTTGTCTTTCATATAGGCGTTTCAAATCGGTTTCGCAGCCAGGCCGGCGCATAGGCGGTATTTGTTTGTTTAAAATTAATTTGTTGACAAACTAGTATGCGGCAGATATGATGGGTTCATAAAGTTTGTACACAAATGATTAGTGAGCAAGCGAAGCTGAGGAGGAATTCATGATGCATCATCAAACGGTTATTATCGGAACGGGTCCCGCAGGATTCACGGCGGCCATCTACTTGGCGCGGGCGAACCTGTCTCCGCTCGTGATCGAAGGGCCGCAGCCGGGCGGGCAACTGACGACGACGACGGAAGTCGAGAACTTCCCCGGGTTTCCGGAGGGGATCACGGGGCCGGAGCTGATGGAGAACATGCGCAAGCAAGCCGAGCGGTTCGGCGCGCGCATTCAAACCGGCTACGTAACCCGCGTGGACGTATCGAAGCGCCCGTTCACCCTGTACCTCGAAGGCGGCACCGAGATAACGGCGGACGCGGTCATCCTGTCGACCGGCGCTTCCGCGAATATGGCCGGCATTCCCGGAGAAGCGGAGAACATCGGCCGGGGCGTCAGCACATGCGCGACCTGCGACGGGTTCTTCTTCCGGAACAAGAAGATCATCGTCATCGGCGGCGGCGACACCGCGATGGAGGAAGCGCAGTTTCTGACGCGGTTCGCTTCCGAGGTCCGTATCGTGCACCGCAGGGAGGAGCTTCGGGCTTCCCGAATCATGCAGGACCGCGCGCGCGCCAACGCGAAAATCGCGTGGAGCCTGAACGCGGCCCCGCTCGAAGTGCTGTCCGGCGACAAAGGGGTAACCGCGCTCAAAGTTCGCAATAACGCGACGGGAGAGGAGGAGCTCCTCGAGGCCGACGGGATCTTCCTCGCGATCGGCCATCGTCCGAACACCGGCTTCCTGGGCGGTCAGATCCGTACCGACGCGCACGGCTACGTGGACGTCGTCCCGGGTACGTCCCGCACGAATGTTCCCGGCGTATTCGCCTGCGGCGACGTCATGGACCCGATCTACCGTCAGGCGATCACGTCGGCGGGCAGCGGCTGCAAAGCGGCGCTGGATTGCGAGAACTTCTTGTTCGAGCAGCAATAAGGCTTAGTTAAACAGGTAAGACTCGTGCATACCGTTACGTAATATACAAATCTTCTCAACTATGATCTGATGGAGGTATTTCTCATGACACAAGAACGCATCGGCAAAGCAACGGCAGGCGGACAACCGATCACGCTGGTCGGCCCGGAATTGAAAGCCGGGGACAAAGCGCCCGACTTCACCGTCAACAAGGATCTCATGACCGAAGCGAGCCTATCCGATTACAATGGCCTGATCAAGCTCATATCCGTCGTGCCCTCGCTGGATACCGACGTATGCGACGCGCAAACGCGCCGGTTCAATCAAGAAGCGTCCAAGCTGGGCGACGGCGTGGTCGTCCTGACGATCTCGGTCGACCTGCCGTTCGCGCAGAGCCGGTTCTGCACGACCGCCGGCATCGACCGCGTCGTCACCTTGTCGGATTACAAGCATCGTGCCTTCGGCGCGGCTTATGGCGTGCTGATCCAAGAGCTGCAGCTGGACCAACGGGCGATCTTTATCGTCGATGCCGACGATACCGTCCGTTACGTCGAATATGTGAGCGAGCTGTCGGATCATCCGGACTACGGCGCCGCGCTTTCGGCCCTGCGCAGCCTCGCCGAGTAATCATTGTTTTTTTGGATAAGGGATTGTAAGATGAAGGGCGACGGACATGCGGCAGTTAACGTGAGAGGAGGGATGCGCGATGAAGCACGATAACCAAGGTTCTCATATCCCGTTGGACGCTCATTTGTGTTTTTCGTTGTATGCTTGCTCGCGGGCGATATTCCGAATGTACCGGCCGCTGCTGGACGAGCTCGACTTAACCTATCCGCAATACTTGGTACTGCTGGCTCTATGGGAGCACGAGACCATGTCGGTCAAGGAGATAAGCGAACAATTGGTCCTGGATTCCGGCACGCTCACTCCGATGCTGAAGCGCATGGAAGCCGCGGGACTGATCCGGCGGGAGCGTTCGACGGAAGACGAGCGGGTCCTGCATATCCGGATTACCGGCAAGGGGATCTCGCTTAAGGAACAAACGACGTGCGTGCCGATGTCGCTGCTCGAAGCGAGCGGGATGACCGAGGCGGAGATCGGCGTGCTGAACGAGGCGATCCGGAAGCTGCTCCATAAGGTGAACGAGAAATCGGCGGAAAAATAAACGAAAACGAGACGCAGGAGATCCTCCGGCGTCTCGTTTTTGTTTTCGGCCGGGCGCATCTGGAAAGCATCTAGGACTCTGTGCTCATTTTGGGCTGGAACGGCTTCCATAATAAGCGATTGCATCGCGAATGAATCGGAACGTAATCGCGGCGAGTTACTCGAAATTAAGAAAACATTCAATAAATAATGTAAAAATATGTTTTAAAATATCGGATGATCGGCGCATTGTTAAAAAGTAGAAGTATCCTCATAGTAATTAAGAGAGTTACTTTCAAAAATTAATTAAATTTCGGAGGTTATCATGTCATCTACGATTAAATCAGCTGCGAATAATACGTTCGTATCGGCGGAGAACCAAGGCGCGAGCCCGCTCGTCGCCAACCGGCAGGCCGCGCAAGAGTGGGAAATGTTCAATGAGATCCATAACAGCGACGGGACGGTATCATTCCTATCGATCGCGAATAACAAATACGTGACGGCGGATCTCAATCAAGAGACGAAGCTGATCGCGCGCGCGACGGCCATTCAAGGCTGGGAGAAGTTCAGGAAGATCGACCGTGGCAACGGCAAGGTCGCGCTGCAGGCCATGGCCAATCAGCTGTACGTATGCGCGGATTTGAACAAGGGCGGTGTCTTGTACGCGAACCGGACGGCTGCGTCCGGGTGGGAGGAATTTACGATCGCGCAGGCGGGTACGGGGGCAGCCCAGCCGTCGCACCCGAGCGGCGGTGGGTTCATCGTATCGGAATCGCAGTTCAACCAGATCTATCCGTCCCGCCAATCGTTCTATACGTATGCCGGATTTACCGCGGCGCTCGGCGCTTATCCCGGCTTCGCGAATACAGGCGACGACACGATGCGCAAGCAGGAAGCGGCGGCGTTCCTGGCCAACGTCTATCACGAGACGGGCGGCCTGTACTACATTAACGAGGCGAATACCGCGAATTACCCGCATTATGCGGACTATGGCAACACCCGCTATCCCGTCGAGCCGGGCAAGCAATATTACGGCCGGGGACCGCTGCAAATCAGCTGGAACTATAACTACGGCGCGGCTGGCGAGGCGCTGGGGCTCCCGCTGCTGAAGAATCCGGACTTGGTCGCCCAAGATTCGTCCGTCGCCTGGAAGACGGCGCTGTGGTTCTGGAACACGCAGACCGGTGCCGGATCGATGACCTGCCATGACGCCATGGTGAAATCGCGCGGATTCGGCGAGACGATCCGCACGATCAACGGCGCGCTCGAGTGCAACCGCGGAGGCGGAGGACCGGTCCAAAGCCGAGTTGACCAGTACAAGCGCATTTGTTCGATTTTGGGCGTCGCGCCGGGCAATAACCTGTCCTGTTAATCGCCTTGACCGAAGGCGGCATACCTGACTTAAGAAGAGGAGAGATGACGATGAGCACGGGCAATTGGCGCCTCGTATGGAGCGACGAATTCGACGGCGCGAGCGGCACGGCTCCGGATCCGGCCAAATGGGGCTACGACATCGGCGGAACCGGCTGGGGGAACAACGAGAAGCAGTATTATACGAACAGCACGAAAAACGCGTATTTGGACGGCACGGGTCACTTGGTGATTCAAGCGCTCCGGGAAAACACGAACGGCATGCCGTATTCCTCGGCCCGCCTCGTCTCCAATCAGAAGGGCGACTGGACGTACGGCCGATTCGAGGTCCGCGCCAAACTGCCTGCGGGGAAAGGCCTGTGGCCCGCCATTTGGATGCTGCCGACCGACTGGGCATACGGCGCATGGCCGGTCAGCGGCGAGATCGACATCATGGAGCAGCGCGGCTCGGATCCGCTCACGGTGCACGGCACGATCCACTTCGGCAATCCGTGGAAGTATATCGGCTCGAGCTACAGGCTGCCGGACGCGGGCTACCACGTGTACGCGGTGGAGTGGGAGCCGAACGAAATCCGCTGGTACGTGGACGGGAACCTGTATCAGACGCGCAATGCTTCGGAGTGGTACAGCTCGGGCGGCGGCAGCCCGGCGCCGTTCAACAAGCGGTTCCATTTCCTGCTGAACGTGGCCGTGGGCGGCAATTTCGACGGCGATCCGGATAACGCGACCGTATTTCCGCAGACGATGCTCGTCGATTACGTCCGCGTGTACGAACGCGACGCGAATGCGGCGCCGGCGCCCGTGACGATTCCCGGCCGCATCGAGGCCGAGAGCTTCAGCGCGATGAACGGCGTACAGCTCGAAGGCACGACCGATGCCGGCGGCGGCCAGAACGTCGGCTATATCGATGCCGGCGATTGGATGGAGTATAAGCTGAACGTTCCCGCGGCGGGCCGCTACACGGTGCAGTACCGGGTCGCGAGTCCGGTCGCGACCGGCCAGATTCAATTGAAAGCGGGCGAGACGGTGCTCGCGACGACGGCCGTGCCGAATACGGGCGGCTGGCAGAATTGGCAGACGGTCCAGACGGCGGCGAATCTCGGCGCCGGCCAGATCACGCTGCGCGTCTTCGCGAGCGGTGCGGGCTTCAACCTCAATTGGATCGGATTTGCGAAGGCCGAGAGCGCGAATCTATTAAAGAACGCCGGCTTCGATACGGGCGATTTGGCCAACTGGTTCGAGTGGCATAACCGCGAGCTTGCCCATAAGGTCGACCGGGATCAGCCGTATCAGGGCAGCTTCAAGCTGACGCACTGGGCAGCCGGCGATTATCAGCAAATCACGGCGCAGACGGTCAGCGTACCGAACGGGCTGTACAAGGCGAGCGTGTGGGTACGCTCGGGCGGCGGCCAGCGCGCGCTCAAGCTGTATGTCAAGAATTACGGCGGCGCCGAGCTGGGGGCGGACATCGGGACAGGCCCGGTGACGGCGTACACGCACTACACGATCGACAACATTCCGGTCACGAACGGACAGATCGAGGTCGGTGTCTACAGTGACGCCAAAGCCGGCAATTGGGCGGCGTTCGACAGCTTCGAGCTCGTGGGCAAATAATCGCGTATTCGCGCAAGATGAGGCACAAAGGACGGGCAGAAACAGCATGCAATCCAAATCGGCAAGCAACGTAAAGATCATCGACGTGTCGCATCATCAGAGCGACCGCGGCGCGATCGATTGGGCCGCCGTCCGGGAGGACGGCGTCGCGGGGGCGTTCATCAAGGCGTCGGAGGGCGGTTCGGGCCGGGATAAGGCGTTCGCGGCCAACGCTGCGGGCGCGGCCGCGGCCGGTCTCAAGGTCGGCTTCTACCACTATGCCCACCCCGAGCTGAACGCGCCCAAGGCGGAAGCGGCCAACTTCGTGCGCGCGGTCGAAGGCCGGAAGGCCGACTTCCCGCATGTGCTCGACGTGGAAGGCGAGGCCAAGCAGATCGGGGCGGAGAAGCTGACCGCCTGGTGCGCCGAGTGGCTGCAGGAGGTCGAGCGGCTCGCCGGGCATCCGGTCATGATCTACACCGGCGCCAGCTTCGCGCGTTCGAATCTGGGCCAAGCGCTCGGCAAGTGGCCGTTATGGGTGGCCCATTACGACACGGACACCCCGATGGCGAACCCGACCTGGGCGCAGTGGGCCGTCTTTCAATATACGAGCGAAGGCGCCGTTAACGGAATCCGGGGCAATGTCGACGTCAACGCGATGGAGCAATCCTTCTTTGACGCCTATGGCGGCCGGCCGGACGGCCAGTCCGCCGACGAGGACGCGGTCAAGATCGTGGTCAACGACAAGCTCGCGGGCTACGGCCGCATCCTGGACGGGCACGCGTACGCGCCGCTGCAGCAGCTCGGCGACGCGCTCGGCCTGCAGGTGGCCTGGAACGAGAAAGAGTCGGCCCCCTACGTGGACGGCCGAGCGGCCCGCCCGTTCCAGCTGATCGGCGGGAAGGCCTACATCGCCGTCCGTTCGGCCGCGGAGCTGCTGGGCGGACAGGTGTCCTACGATGAGGCGGCGAAGAAGGTCCATTATTACAGGTAAAATCGATTACGGTCAGCGTCGTTGCCGCGGTCGCCAGCATCGTCGGCATTGGAATGAACCACAAGGCGCCGAAGAAGCCCGAGGCCGCACCGCATGAGGCGGAGCCGGCCAAGTAAGCGGCCTTCGGCCTCTTGGGTTGCAAGCTTCACGCACGTTCATCAGTCATATGCGTATCGTTATATAAGCTTGAGTTAAATTAACGCTCTAGAGCAGCCATCCCTTTCGTCAGAAAAGGGATGGCTTTTTCAATGTAATCCTCCGCGGTAAGGGAGCTATTGACTTGCCAGTCCAAGCAGGCTCCGTATAATTCCCAACTGAGAATGAACGACCAGCTTTCGGCTGCTTCCTTTTCCGTTTCCGGGTATTGCTCCGCGATCAGGTGGCGAAATACGGTTTTCATTGCGCCTTTAATTTTATCTTCAACCACCGGGCGAATGGATTCGTAGCTTTTTTTGCAGGTGATGCTTAGCTCCTTCTGAAACGTTGCGATCGCGAGGAACACCTTCGCGACCGAATCTTCATTCAACCGCGCATGGCACTGCAGGCTGCTTTGCACGTTTTGAAGGAGGTACTCGGTGAGGACCGCATCAAGTAAGTCGTGTTTATCCGCAAAATGCGCATAAAAAGTGGCGCGGTTCACCGTTGCGGCATCGGTGATATCTTTGATCGAGGTGCTTTTGAAATCATGGCTGCGCAGCAAAGTCTCGAAAGCATCGACGATGAGCTTCCTCGTCCGCATCACCCTTGGGTCCGTCTTGACTTCAATCTCCATCATATTCATCCTCCCCGCGAATTGAACGACATCCCGCCTCTATCGTTGTGTAAGCTGCATATATCGAAAACTAACGGTTGTGACCGGCATGACGATCGAATAGACTCGATTATACAACATCTGTTGCCTAAGCAAAAGGTGTAGTTCACTTTAAGGGGGAGAAATGTTAGTGGATATATGGATTTGGATTTTGCAAGGGCTGTTGGCCGCGATGTTCGTCATGGGGGGATTAGGCAAAGTGTCGGGCGCGAAAGCTCAGAAGGATACGTTCGATCATCTGAGATTGCCGCAATGGTTCCGCTGGATAACGGGCCTCGTCGAACTCGCGGGCTCCGCGCTCTTGATCGGCGGATACTGGAATACGGATATCACGATCGCCGGAGCGCTCGTCATCGGGGTGACCGCGATCGGCGGAACCGCCGCCCATTTGCGCGTGAAAGATGGATTCAAGCAAACCTTTATGATCGTATTGTTGGGCATTATTGCATTCTTAATCGCGGGTTTGAGTTAACCCCTTTTTTTCGAAACGAATGGATTGCATGATTCGGGATATCCTTAATACGATACCCGGATATTCCTAACGCCAAGGAGGTATTAAACGATGGGAATCCTTGAGAATAAAGTCGTGCTGATCACAGGGACGGGAGGCGGTCTGGGACGCGTAGCGGCGCTTGCCTTCGCCCGTGAAGGGGCGAAAGTCGTGGGCAGCGATATTAACGCCGCCGCCAATGCCGAGACCGTCGAGCTTGTGCGTAAAGCCGGCGGCGAAATGACAGGCATCGCGCCGGTCGATCTCACCGACCACGAACAGGTTCGAGAATTGGTCGAGTCGGCCGTGAAGGCATATGATGGACTCGATGTCGTATACAATAACGCCGCTATTCAAAAATTCGGACCCATGCCCGATTTTTCAATCGAAGATTGGCGGACGACCATTGCGGGCGAACTGGACATTCCCTTCTTCGTATCCAAGTATGCGTGGCCGCATTTGGTCCAAAGAGGAGGGGGCGTCATTCTTAACGTGGCATCCATTTCCGGCATGATCGCCGGCGAGACGCCTCCGATGGTCGGGCATGCCGCGTCGAAAGCCGGCGTCATCGCCATGACTAGACAGCTCGCTCTCGAAGGCGCGGGTCAAGGAATCCGCGCGGTGGCGATAAGTCCGGGCCCCTTTTTGACGCCGGCCAGCGACCGTGATCTAGGCGACAATCAGGCGGCTCGGGAGGCGATCACGAAGAAGACGCTCCTTAAGCGCTTCGGTCAACCCGAGGAGCTCGTGGAACTCGCCGTCTTTCTCGCCTCGGATCGCGCAGCTTATATTACGGGCGTCAATTACGCCGTTGACGGCGGAGCGACCGCCTGGTAAAGCCGTTCCGAAGCGCGCGGCTTATACTTAAACACCTTCAACCGAAGCTCTCGCATGTCGTAACGGCGGAGACGAACTTGAAGGTGTTTTTTATTTCGCGGTTTTGCTGGTCTTAAGTGCAGCCCAGGCGGGTTCATTGTCCGCCGTGCCACCGTGCAGGATGAAGGAACGGGGCTGAATCTGCCGAATCTAATTACGAACGACTCATCTTGACAGGTAGCGGATTGCCGAGAGAAAAGGCTATGGCGGCCATGGTTGCGCAAGGCTTTGAAAGCACCTTCAGGAGCTCGAAAATGACATGGCGAGCTAGCAATAACGAGACTAGATCACTTAACGAAAACACGGCAGCGATCGGCTGCCTCTGTTTTACCGGGAAAGGCAATCTTGCAAACATGCGTCACATTCCCACCGCCTTGATTGTCATTACTAGTATCAAGCTTGAAAGAGGTGAGAAATTGGACGTCAACGGCGGGAACGAATGGATAGAGAACCTGATCGATCGGTATTACGATGCGATCTATAAGTACTGTTACCACATGCTTCGGCAGCGTCAGGATGCAGAGGATGCGTCACAGGAGATTTTCGTAAAAACGCTGAAAAGCCGGAAGGTTCAACATCAGATCCAATCCGAAGCGGCCTGGATCTACCGAGTCGCGCATAACCATTGCTTGAATATCCTCAAGAAACGAAAATTGCTTCAACTATTGCCTTTCGTGCCGGGACGAAGCAGTGATTCCTATCAGGACGCAGCCTTGGCCCATGTGGAATCGTCATTCGACATAGACCGCATGCTGTCTTGGTTGTCCGCGGAGGAGCGTTCCATCATGGTGCTGCGGGTTATCGAGGGCCGGGCCTATGAAGAAATCGGAGCCATCATCAATCATTCGGCTGCCGCCGCCAGGAAGAAATTCGAGCGAGCCAAACGAAAGCTTCAACAGTCGCTTCAATCTGGACAAGGAGGACACGAACATGAACAAACGATCCATTCATACATATGAGCAGTTCGAGGAAGCATGGAAGAACGAGCCTATTCCCAGGCCCCGACTCAGGAAAGCAGCCTTATTGCCTACGAATTCCGATGATCCGATATCGCGCAGGCTCATGCCTTTCACGGTTGCGGTCGTTTTACTTTGCCTAGCCGCCATCGCTGCCTCCGGGCCTCACGCGTATGCGGTCTTCTCCAGGCTCGTTCTTCATGATTCGAATCACAACGCCGTTTTGGAGTATAGGCAGTCCCCGAGCGAGCGCGCAGCGACCGATCGTCGGATTGAGGGCCTCCTCTCCCAGTACGCCAGCAAAATGTCGGAGGCGGAACAATCGTTAGCATTCGGAGAGGCTGCGGTGTTCTTCATTGCGGAGGCCTATCGAATAGATGGCCATTACTTCCCGCTGCAGCAAGCTAAGTTATTCACGGGCATCGAGCAGATGAGGAGCGGGATTCCTGCGGCATTCATGGCTCCGGGCGAAATCATCCCGTCCTACAAGTTCTCCGAAGGAACCATCCGCTATAAGACCGTCCCTGTCGAGCAGGCGGAGTTGGAGCAATGGGACGCTGAAGCGCATGCTTCGGATCGTCCTTACCTGATCAAGCCGCTCAAGCTGACCCATCAAGTCGAGCGGGTCGAATTCAGTTATGTGGATAAGAGCCATCCTAGTGTTCCGGCGATTAACGTCAATGTGACCGAATCCACCGGCTTTACAGGTACAAGCCATCTTGATGATCAGGCTGAGATCATCGATACTAACGGGCTGGACGTGATATACGAACCCCAGCAGCGCACGCTGACTTTCGTCATTCAACGGGACGATACCATGCTGCAATATACCGTTCTAGGCAATGGCTTTACAACGAAAAAGGATCTTCTGCTCGCGGCTGACAGGTTAATCGATTCGCGTTAAGCACAACAACTCGCGCTCATGTCCGACAGCCATTAGCTATATAGATTCAGTATTCTAACGCCGGGCGGACCGGTGCTTCGGATGCGCCTCGATGCGGCGCGGACGCCAGGGGCGGACAAGAATTCAACGACGAACGGGAGTGAAGCGTGATGAACCAGGCCAAGCTGACGGAATACCGCATGCTGAACCGGCATGCCAAAAAAGGGCAAATCGTATTTGCGGGCTCTTCGCTCATGGAAGGCTTCCCGATTCATGAACTGCAGCTGACGCTGGATCTGGGTCTTGACCGCGTCATCTATAATCGCGGCATCGGCGGGACGACGACCGCGGACCTGCTGCAATCGATGGATGCCTGCATCTTGGACTTGGAGCCAAGCAAGCTCTTCATCAATATCGGCTCGAATGACATCGCGGCCGTGGGGATGGCGGGGGGCGGCAAAGCGGCGCTGCTTGCGAATTACGCGGCCATCATGGAGCAGATCCAAGCGGGGCTGCCGCGGTGCGACGTATTCGTGATGGCCTACTATCCGGTCAATGCGCAAGCGGACTTCGGCCTCGCGCCGTCCGAGAAGGAAGCGCTGTTCGCCACCCGGACGAACGCCAACCTGCTGGAAGCAAGCGAAGCGATCGAACTTTTGGCCAAGCGGCATGGGTTTTCGTTTATTAACGTGAACGAAGGCTTAACGGACGGGGACGGGAATCTGAAGCCGGAATTCACCGTGGAAGGCATCCATCTGTGGCCGAACGCCTATTCGGTCATTCTGGGCAATTTGAAGAAGTATTTGTAAGCCGCAGGCTTAAGGCGTGGTCGTGCAGGCGCTGACGGCAAGACTTCGGGGCCGTGCGGGGAAAGGCGGATGCAAACAAGGCAACCGGTCGGAATGGGCCGGTTGCCTTTTCATGTGCCGTCCGCCCGCTTGGAGCGTCAAGCTTGTCCTTTATCGAAATAGTAACGCTTGTAGTTGCGGACGTGACCATAGAAATAACGCGAGACGCTGAGGATCCGCTTGGCGTTCAGATCCTTGGCGTACCAGAGCGACCGGATCACTTTCTTGTCCCGGTACAGCCGATTGATCTCGGCGGACAGCGCCGGATCGGTGACGTAGCGGTCCAACACCTTCTTCGGCACGTTCGACCACAGCGCGGTGGCCCGCCCGTACACGCAGTCGGTCTCTTTGCCGTAGACGACCCGGTCGATCATCGCCTGGAGCATGTTTAATCCGGCCGCCCGGACGAACAAACTGCTGCGGCCCAGACGCGGGTTGATCTCGAACATCATGTACTTGCCCGTCCGGCTGTCGAACTTCATGTCGATGTTGGAGAAGCCGACGTACCCGATGTGCTCCAGGAAGGCTTTGATCTTCTCGTAAATGGCCATATCGGAGCGGCTGATGATCGCCGCATAGTTGCCGAGCGTCTTCGGCGCGTATTCTTCGAGCACGGGCTGGCCGAGGCACATCATTTTGACGTTGCCGTTGTCGTCCGAATAGCTGTTAATGACGCGCATGGCACTGTCGCCGCCGGGAATAAACTCTTGAATGATCAATTTCCCTGTGTAATTGGAGGTGTTCATATTGCGGACCATCGTTAAGTAGTCCTCGCGGTTGTTAAAGAAGTACACTTTCTTCTTGCCTTCGAAGTGGCAGTAGAGGTACTCGTACGCATTGCTGTTCTCCGGCTTGACGACGATCGGGAATTGAAAATCCATGCGGCTCAGGGCGTCTTCCCGCTCATGCGGCTCGCAGACGACCGTCTTCGGGTAGTCCAACCCGAATTTCTCGCACAGCTCGTAGAACTTGTCCTTCGTATCCAGCGTCTGGAGCAGCGCGCCGGAGATGAAATGATTGGCGATCAGGCCATTGAACCGGCTGTAGTGGCGGGACAGCATCCCGGCGTAATAATCCGAACACGGGATGACGACCAGCTTCCGGTTCGGGGCGGCATGCTTCTGCAGGATGGACAGCAGCGCGCCGGGGAAGACGTCTTCCTGGTCGAAGCGATCGATCTGGATGAGGTCGAACAACGTGCTGTGCATGGTGGGAATCAGCAGACGCGTGCAGAGCAGCAGCGGCTTGATCCCGTACGTTTCATGGATCAGCCGGACGTTGCCGTACGCGTTCTCGTCGCTGCCGAGGATAATCGGCAAAAAGTCGGTAGTCTTCATAATTTCTCCTCGTGGATGAATTCGCCGGACAAGCGAGCCCGGCGACAACTGGTAACAGTATACTCCTCCCTCGGTCAATCCTCAATAGAGGCGCCTGGGCTGCGGCATGATGCGGCTCCCGCCATTGCTTCGGCATGTCTGGCGAGGATGAAAAACGCTTCGTTCGATCATAATAACGGGGAAGCACGAAAGGATGAGACATTATACTTGACTGTTCGTTCTTGAATAAGGTATGATGAATTCGTCAAGGCGATCGGTGTTCGCTCATTTGGGAATGATTATTCTAATAATGGAACGCAAGAAAATCAACGTTCCAAGCCGCGATTCGATGGATCGTGTTCATGCCAGAGGGGCTATTTTTTTACAACGTAAAAGAATAATTATTCTTAAATGGCATATCCGACCGCCGACAGCCACAACGAATAAATCATAAGCGAAAGAGGAGAGATCATCGATGAATATCGCGAACCAAATCGCGCTCGTAACCGGAGCGAACCGAGGACTGGGCCTGCAGCTTGCCCGCGAGCTCGTTGCCCGGGGGGCAAAAGTATACGCGGGAGCGAGAAACCCGCAAGCCGTCGACATTCCGGGGGCGATCCCGCTGCAGCTCGACATCACGGATCCGGCATCGGTCGCCGCGGCGGCCGATGCCGCTAAGGACGTGACGCTTCTCATCAATAACGCGGGCACCTCGACCGGCGGTTCGCTGCTGGAAGACGATCTGTCCAAGATGCACCTGGAATTCGACACGCACGTATTCGGCACCCTAGCGATGGTTCGTGCGTTCGCTCCGGTCCTCGAGCGGAACGGCGGCGGGTCGGTTCTTAATATTCTCTCCGTTTTGTCCTGGTTTACTACCGGCGGCGCCGGGGCGTATTCGACGGCCAAAGCGGCGGAGTGGGGCATGACGAACGTGCTGCGGGTGAATCTGGCGCCGCGCAACATTCGCGTCGCCGGCCTTCATGTCGGCTTCATGGACACCGATATGACCGCTCGCGTCGACGCTCCGAAATCGAACCCTGCGGATATCGCCAAAATCGCCATCGACGGCCTGGAAGCGGACAGCTACGAAATCGTGGCCGACGAGATGAGCCGCAACGTGCAGAAGGGTCTTGCCGGCGGCGTAGCGGCCCTCTATCCGAATTTGTTCAAGAACGACGCGAACTGATCGGTGCCGACCGCGAGTGGCGCATAGCATGTCTAATAATGAGTCGGAACGGCCTTAAGCCGTTCCGGATGAACGGGAACCGCAGCCAAGTGGCTGCGGTTCTTTTTGTTGCGCTTGCCCGTCCTCATCGGCGGCTTCACCGCTTCGGGGCGCGACTCCGGACCGTAACGCCGTCTGCCATTTCGTCACGGTCCAATGAGCGATTCCAATCAACATTTACAATCCCTACACATGGAGGACTTGTGAGGTTTAGACGAACGGCCTAGGACTTTATGCGGACAGGCGGAGCCGCGCTGCCGTCTCGTTAAACCGTTTACATTTCAATGGCGGTGAAGGGGAGAGCGGTTACAAGTCGCGAATACGGCAATGCGGGACTTGTAACCCAACCTCCGCTTCCGCTTACGAGTATAAGCAGCAGCTTTCGTAAGGGCGTAACGTACAAGAAAAAGTTAACATATGCCAGCGAATAAATCGTGCTTTGCCTTTACGAAGGATTTAACCGGCGTTGACACGGGAACAATTGATGCCCCCTTTCATCCGGCTTATAGTAATGCAGGGTTTATTAGATTTATAGGAGGGAATGCAGGAGTGAAGAAAGGGTTCAGGCTGACAAATCGCATGCTCGCCATCGTGCTGATCTGGACGTCGGTTTTTGCCGCTGCGGGCTATTCCGCGGTGCAGCATGCCAACGCCCGGACGGCGGCGGTGAACGTCTTCGCGGCGGCTGGCGTTACGGCAACCGCGAGCGGATACGCGTCGGATGAGTTTGCGCCGGCCAACGCGATTGACGGAAATAGAAACAGCGGCAAATGGATCACCGAAGGCGACGATAGTCTGCCGACGGCGGAACGTCCGTACTGGCTCGAGGTCGATGCCGGCGAGGAGGTAACCGTGCAGCAGTTCGTGCTTGCGCATGCCGGATCCGGCGGCGAACAAGCGGCATACAACACGAAGGATTTCACGATCGAGACGAGCCGCGACGACGTGAACTGGACGCCGGCCGTTACCGTGACCGGCAATACGGAAGGCTTGACCGCGCACGATTTGGACAAGCCGGTGAAGGCGCGGTACTTCAAGCTCGCCATCACGAATCCGGGCATCGCGGATCCCGCGTCGGGCAACTACGCGGCGCACATCTACGAATTCGAGGCGATGGGTTTCCGCGCCGATCCAGACGCGCAGCAGCCTTATGCAGCCGAACCTGAAGCGGGCAAAGGAACGGTGCAAGGCGCGGCTGGCAACGTCCACGGCTTGCTCGCCGAGTTCTATGCGGGCACGGGCGCGGCCAATAACTTCGCGTTCGGGGATTACAAAGGGGCGACGGTCGACCCGCTCATTAATTTTACCGACCTGAATCCTATCCTGACCGGCTACACGGGCGGGGAAGACAACGCGAACATCCGGTGGACCGGCCAGATCATGGCGCCGGCAACGGGCGACTATACCTTCTTCATGCAGGGCGACAACGGCTTCAACCTGTGGATCGACGACAAGCCCGTCATCGAGCACTGGGTGAACGATTGGGATAAAGAAATCACGAGCGCGGCGGTCCATCTGGAAGCCGGCCGCAAGTACAGCTTCAAGATCGAATACTTCGAAGACTTCGGCGGCTCCAACCTGTACCTGCGCTGGTCGTCGCCGACGATGGCGAAGGATTTCGTGCCGAGCAGCGCGTACTACCTGCCGGCCGATTATACCGGCGCTGTCGCAAGCACCGCGCTGGCGGACGGCAAGACCGTGACGCTGACGCTGGTATCCGAGCTCGGCCAGCTGCCGGCGGGCCTGAACGCGCACCTGACGCTGACGGCCGACGGAGCGCCGGTCGCCGTGCGAAGCGTCGCACCGGCGGATGCCTCCGGCGTCACGCTGACCATGGCGAAAGCCATTCTTCCGGGTCAGCGCCTCGCGCTCGCGTACGACGGACTCGGCGGCTTGAGCTACGCGGACGGTACGCCTGTCGCGGCGTTCAAGTTTACGCCGTCCAACCTCTCCGAAATCATCAATTATTCGCCGATCGCGATCGCGATGTCGATCCACGGCAGCGCGAAGACCAATCGCGCGTTCGCGTGGTACACCCGTTACGACCGGCCGGAGAACGCGCCGGCGAACGCGAAGGACAGTATCGTCGAGATCGTGCCGGCGGGCGAGGAATTCGGCTCGCCGAACGCGAAGCGTTTCGCGGCCAAGCCGGAAGACACGCGCGTGCTCAACAATCTGCAGATTACGAGCGGCCTGACGGGCTCGTTTATCTCCCATAAAGTGCTGGCCGAAGGGCTGACGCCGGGAACGGCGTACAAGTACCGGGTTGGCGCGGACGACAACTGGAGCCAGACGGGCAGCTTCACGACCGAAACCAACGACGGGAAGCCTTACAACTTCCTGTACATGACGGACTCGCAAGGCTCCAGCACGCAGGATTACAGCGTATGGGCGAACACGATGTCCCAAGCGCTGAAGCATGTCGCGGATCCGCGGTTCCTCGTCATGACCGGCGACCAGGTCGACGCGGGCAAGCTGGAATCCCAGTGGCTGGATTACTTCGGCCAGCCGCAGGACATGCTCATGAACCTGCCGATTCAAGCGGCGGTCGGCAACCACGAAGGTCCTTATAACGATAACTATTACTATCATTTCAACTATCCGAACGACGCCATCCCGGATCCGCTGCCTCCGGGCAGTGTATACGCGTTCGATTACGGCGACGCGCACATTATGATCCTCAACACGATGGATATGAGCTGGGACGCCCGCCAGTCGGCAGCCTTCGAGAAGGAGGTCGAATGGCTGAAGCACGAGGTGGCGAAGACGGACAAGAAGTGGAAGATCGTCGCGTTCCACAAGGCGATCTACTCTGTCGGCAACCACGCCAAGGACGCCGATATCTTGGCGCTTCGCGAGAAGATGTATCCGATCTTCGACGATTTGGGCATCGACGTCGTGCTGCAGGGGCATGACCATACGTTCATGCGATCGTTCCAAATGTACGGCAACAAGCCGATCAAGGACGTAACGAAGGACAGCGAGGGACGCGTCGTGAATCCGGGCGGCACGCTGTACATGATCAATAACTCGGCGGCCACGAAATTCTACGAGATTTCGATTCCGGATCCGGCTTATGCGGCTTACATCGAGCAACCGAAGGTCGCGATCTATTCCGGCGTCAGCATGACCGAGAACAGCTTCAAGATCGACTCGTACAAATCCGGTCAGGATACGCCGTTCGACACGTATTCCATCTTCCGGGACGACGCGAAGCCGGCGCCGGTCGTCAACTTGACCGCGGTCAAGTCGGACAACGGCAAGCGGACGATCACCTGGACGATGCCGGCGAACGACGATGCGAATAACCCGGTTCGCGAATTCCGTCTCTACGAAGCCGCGGATCGGCTCGGTGCGAACTGGAGCGTTACAATTCCGGTCACGGGCACCCAACAGGACTATCAATACGTCGTCGACGCGACCGATCCGGACCAAACGCTCGAGTTCGTCGTGAAGGCTGTCAACAAGCGCAACAACTCCGACGCCAGCGTGGCGGCGAGCGCCGGCGATCAGCCGGCCGCGCCGACGAATCCGGTTGTCGACGATGCGCACAATACGTTCGGCTGGACGAACGCGCCGAAGTATGCGGAGCCGGCGGATTACGAATTCAGCGTGGACAACGGCGCAACGTGGAAGCCGGTCTCGGCGAATCCGCAGCCGGTCGGCGACGCGGACTATGCGGCAGGCGCCGTACGGGTGCGCGTAGCGGCCAACGCGGCTCGCGGCATTTCGGCGGGCGCACCGCTCGTCTCGCCGAAGGCGTTCACGAAGAACGATGTGCGGGATACGTACCTGCTTACGGGCAGCATCGAGCGGGACGACGCCAAGAACAAGCTGAAGGTATCCGTGAACGTCGAGTCGCTGACCGAATACGGCGGCGAAGCCTACCTCGTCTTCCAGCTCGTGAAAGGCGACGGCACGACGCCGGGGCTGCTCAGCGCGGTGCGGCTGAAGCAGACGAAGATGGCGGTTACGCAATACTTTGATCAAGCAGGCGCGGACGCGCAAGTGAAGGTGTTCGTCGTGAATCAATTCGACAGCGGCAAGAAGCCGCTGGATACGACGCCGGTACAGCTGGCGAAGCCGATCGTGCTCCAATAACGGCTGGAAAGAGAGGACTGCAAACGTGAAAAAGGTTTTGGCGGCCATGCTGGCGCTGCTCTTCGTACTGGCGCCGGTGTCCGGTTACGCCGCGGCGAAGTACACGCTCGAGCTGAATGCGGACAAGCTGCAGCGCGGGGAGCGGCTGACGCTTTCCGGAACGGCGGAGGGCGACGTGAACGTGAAGATCGTGAGCCCGGACAAAACGACGTTTTATCTAGACGTCATCGAATCGGCCGGGGGCAGCTTTAAGAAGACGATCACCATCCCGCAAGAAGCGGACTTCGCGCCGTACGGCGTCTACCATCTCGCGGCGAGCAACGGCGCCGCGACGCTGAGCAAGACGTTCGCGGTTACGGATGCGGACGGTAATTATCCGCAAGAGCCGTCCGAGGGAGGCGGAGGCGGCGTGATTATCGCGCCGCCGTCGAACGCGATTCCGGCCGACGCCGGCACGGCGACGGGCAGCGGCATCGAGCCCGATCAGGCGCCGAATGGCACATACATCGTCGGCAGCGATACGCTGACGTCCGCGGCTGGTCAAGCCGGCGACGCGGTGACGATCAAGCTGCCGGCATCGTCCGGCATGTCCGGCAGCGCGCTGGAGTTCCCGGCGCAAGCGCTGAACACGCTGAGAAGCAACCACAAGGATCTCGTCATTGTCTCCGGCAACGCCACGGTCCGCATTCCGGCGGAAGCGATCGCGGCGGACAACGCCGGTCAGGAGACGAATATCCGCATCGTGCTGAACACGGCACTGACGGACGACGCGAAGAACGCCATCGCGGGCTCGCTCGGTTCGAACGCAGACTACCATAGCAGCGGCGCGGTCGTTACGGTCGCTATCCAGCTCGTATCGAGCGGCACGGCGACCGAGATTCACGACCTGGGCAAGCCGGCGACGGTCAAGCTGAAGCTGACGAACGAGCAGGCGAAGACGGTCGCGGCGGATCTGGCCGGCGCGTACTTCGTGAACGGCAGCGAATTGGAGTACGTCGGCGGCAAAGCGGAGAGCGGCACGTTCACGTTCCTGGTGAACCACTTCTCGACGTACGCGATCCTGGAATACGCTAAGACCTTCATCGAGATGAAGGGCCACTGGGCGGAGCAGGCCGTGAAATCGCTGGCCGCGAAGCATATCGTAACCGGCGTGGACGAACGGCATTACGTGCCGGGACGCGGCATCACGCGGGCCGAGTTCGCAACGATGCTCATGCGGAGCGTCGCGTGGAACGGCAAGGCGGACGTGCCTGCGGGCACTGATCCGTTCAAGGACGTACCGGCCGGCAGCTACTACGCTGATGCCGTGACGCAAGCGGCTTCGCTCGGGATCGTGACGGGCTACCAAGGCGCGTTCCGTCCGAACGACGGCATTACCCGCGAGGAAGCGGTCGTGGCGCTCGTGCGCGCGGCCCAATATTTCGACCTTGCGTCTCCGGGCAAGGGAGCGCCGGCTTTCGCGGACGCGAAGAGCATCTCGGCGTGGGCGGCGACAGCCGTGAACGAGGCCTGGACCCAAGGCTTGATTGAAGGCGACGGCAAGCAGTTCCATCCGAAGAAATCCGTGACGCGCGCCGAAGTGGCCGTCATGATCGGCCGGCTGCTGCCGGCCGGTTCCCTGTAAGACGAACGAAGGAGGACCGAATATCAATGCGGAAGAAGTTACTGGCGGTTGCCTTGACGGCCATGTTCGTCTATAACCTGCTGCTGCCCGTTACGGCAGAAGTCGTGACCGCGGCCGCCTCGGCGGACCCGGGTACGCCGACGCGGAACGTGGCGATCGGCGCTGTGGCAACGGCGTCTGGCCAATGCAATGCGAACGAGAATCCGGCTAACGCCGTCGACGGCAAGAACGACACCAAATGGTGCGACAATACGTCCGCGGCCAAAAAATGGCTGCAGCTCGACCTGGGCAAGGTTTACAACATCAACGAATGGGCTGTGCAAAACGCGGCCATCAACGAGGGGAACAATGCCCCGTTCTGGAATACGAAGGATTTCCGTCTGCAAAAGAGCGACGACGGCCAGACCTGGACCGACGTCGACGTCGTGAAGAGCAATGTGCAAACGATCGTCGATCGCTTCGTAACGCCGTTCGAGGCGCGCTATGTGCGATTGTACATCGACAAAGCCGCCTATGACGGCAATGTCGTTCGCGTATACGAATTCGAAGTGTACGGCGTAGACGCCGGCCAAACGCCGGCCGACCGGCCTTCGAATCTGGCGCCGATCGATTATGTGGATCCGTTTATCAATACCCTCGGCGATAACGGCCAGACGAATCCAGGCCCAACCACGCCGTTCGGACTGGCGTCCCCTGGTCCGGATGGCGACGGCGGGGCATTCAGCGGCTACTATTACCAGGATAAGAACTTAAAGGGCTTCTCTCATATGCGTTACAGCGGCGCAGGCTGCAGCGGCGCGGGCGGCAACATCCTTTTGATGCCTGAAGTTCGCGAATTCACGAAAAACGCGGCGGAGTACAAGCAGAAATATATCAAAAGCAGTGAAGAAGCGTCTGTCGGTTATTACGGCGTTGATTTTGAGAACGGTATCGACGCAAAGCTGACTACCGCAGATCATGTAGCTTTCCACAAGTACACCTTCCCGGCTGCGGCGGCGAATGGCTCGGTCCTGCTGGATCTGTCCAATTCGTATGCGGGCATGGTGGACGCAAACCTGAAAGTAGTGAACAACTATGAGATCACAGGCATGGTCAAGTCCAAAAACGTCTGCGGCAATGGTTACTACACGATCTACTATTCCATTCAGTTCGACCATGATTTCGACAGCTACAAATCATGGCAGGACAATACAGTAGGCGATAACGTAGCCGAGCGTACCGGATTTAACAGCGGCGTATGGATGAACTTCAACACGCAAACGGCCAAAACCGTTCAAGCGAAAGTCGGTCTGTCCTCGATCAGCGTGGAGCAGGCGCAGGCTGAGCGCGGCAAGTTTACGGATTGGGATTTCGACGCTCGTCATCAGGAAGCGCGCAAAGCGTGGAGCGACGTGCTGAATAAGGTCGAAATTACGGATGCGGATGAAGTAAACAAACGCGTATTTTATACGCAGATGTATCATGCTTACCAAATGCCGAAAAACATCACGAGCTCGGCAGGCACGTTCAAGGCAGCGCGCGACGAGAACACGATTCGCAACGTCTCGGAGCCAGGTCTTGGCGATCATTTCCAATATTACAACGGTTGGGCGACATGGGACGATTTCCGCAAATTCTCGCTGTTCTCTGTCCTCGAGCCGCAGCGTTACGAGAACATGGTGAAATCGCTGGTCGATCTGTACAGCACCCGCGGTTCCTATCAGCAATGGGCCAACGGCTATTGGCCGAGCCCGGCGGCCCGGAACGAGTTTAACGGCGCCGTTATTTTGGATGCTTATGCAAAAGGCTTTCAGGATTTCGATGCCTATAAAGCGCTGAAGGGTATGGCTATCGATGCGGACAACTTCTCGATCAGCGACGGTGAAATTTCCGGCAAGCTGGAGAAATACAACAGCGCTTCGTTCCCGATGAAGCTGGCCGCTCTGATCGGCGACAAGGCGACATACGAGAAGTACAAAGCGATGGCGCAAGGCTACAAAGGTCTGTGGAATCCGAACCAAGTAGATGAAAAAGGTGTGAAAACCGGCTTCTTTACGCCAAACGGCAGCACGGTCGGCCCAGGCGATATTCAGGCAGTCGATCGCTTTGCGTACCAAGGTAACCTGTGGCAGTACCGATGGTCGGTGCCGCAGGACGTGAACGGGATGGCCGAGCTGATGGGCGGCAAGAAGGCCACGGCGGAGCAATTGCTGCATTTCTTCGACATCGACGAGTACATGGCGATCAATGAAGAGGATATCCAGGCGCCGTATCTGTTCGATTACCTGGGGTATCCGTATCTGACGCAATACTTCGCACGTCAATTCACGACGGAAGTCGTGACGCAGAAGTATCATAACCATGGCACGTACGCCTATCCGATGAAATCCCGCGTGTACCGCGACGATCCGGAAGGTTACCTGTTGTCCATGGACGACGATGCAGGCGCCATGAGCTCCTGGTTTGTTTACAGCGCGCTCGGCTTGTTCCCGGGCACCCCTGGCGAAGGCTCGTTCCTGATCGGTTCTCCGATCTTCTCCGAGGTGAAGCTGCATCTGGATAATGGTAAAACGATGGTCATCAAGGCTGACGGCGTGTCCAGCCAAAACCGCTTCATCCAATCCGCGGAGCTGAACGGCAAGAACTTCGATCAGGCGTGGATCACGTACGACGACATCATGGCCGGCGGCATGCTGGAATTCCATATGGGCAGCCAGCCGAACACGAACTGGGGCGCGAAAGCGAGCGCGCAGCCGCCGACGATCGATTACGCGGCCGACATCGATAACCGCTTCAGCCACGAGCCGATGATCGCGGAGAAATCGACATGGAAATACCTGGATAAGGGCCGCTACGCCGGAGAGGGCTGGACGACGGCCGCGTTCGACGACAGCGCGTGGGCTTCCGGGCCGGCGATGCTCGGGTACGACAGCTACGGCAAGCCGGCCACCAAGGTCAGCTACGGCCCGAACGCCAACAACAAGTACCCGACGACGTACTTCCGCAAGACGTTCAACGTCGAGGATTCAAGCGGCATTCTCGAGCTGGATGCCAGTCTGATCCGCGACGACGGCGCCATCGTGTACTTGAACGGGCATGAAGTCATCCGGACCAACATGCCTTCGGGCACCGTCGGTTACGACACCTACGCGAACGCGACCGTCGCCGACGAGCGCGACCGCAGCGGCTACGCTATCGATCCGCGCTACCTGGTCGACGGCGAGAATGTGCTGACCGCCGAGGTGCACCAAGTGAACGGCACGAGCTCGGACATCGCGTTCGAGTTCAGCCTCGACGCGGTCCGGGAGCTGAAGACGCCGGCCGCGCCGACGAACCCGGTGGCGGACGACACGATGAACACCATCGGCTGGACGCCGGTGACGGGCATCGCGGACGCCAGCGAGTATCAATTCAGCACGGACGACGGCAAGACGTGGCGAACCGCTTCCGCCAATCCGCAAACGGTCGGTCCGCTGAACTATGCGGCGGGCGCCGTGCAAGTACGGGTAGGCGCGAACCTGGCGGATCACCGCGCGGCCGGCCCAGCGCTGCTGGCGGACAAGGCCTATACGTCCGACGTGAAATGGGACGTGTACGACCTGAAAGCCGACGTGAAACGCGAAGGCAACATGCAAGTGCACGTAACCGGCTCGCTGAAAGGCGAGTACGCGGATTCCGCGGCCGTCGTCTTCCAGCTGATGAACGGCGCGACGAACACGAGCGCATGGCTGTCCACCGCCGTGCCGGTGCAGCAGGGCGATTTCGACATCTCGGAGATCTATAACGTCAACGCTTCGAAGTTCGCCTTTAACGTGTATCTCGTCAGCGATTTCAACGGCGACATCTACGATTCGCCGCTGTGGCTGGCCGAGCCGATCGCGAACCAGCCGGAGCCGGGCGAGCTGCCGGATCCGGAAGGGCCGCAGCCGGTCGACGATCCGATTCCGGATCCGCTGCCGATACCGGACCCGAACGAGCCGGACGAACCGGAGCAGCCGGAAGACGGCACGCTGAAGGTCGAATTCGAAGAGCGGGCGGAATGGACGCCGGACTCGCATCCGAACGGCGGCGGCGGCCTGCAGACGGAGAGCAAAGCGGGCGGCGGAACCGTCGTCGCGCATACGTTTGGCGGCGCATGGCTCGCGTATAACGTCGACTTCGGCGAGACGGGCTATAATCAAGTGACCGTCAACTATGACGCGCCGACGAACAAGGTGCCTGCGGGCAGCTATCTGGAGTTCCGTCTCGGCAGCACGTCGGGCGAAGTCGTCGGCACGGTTAACTTGGATGACAAGTTGGCCAACTGGGGCTCTTACCTCGACACGACGGCCAAGCTGAATCGGACGGTGACCGGCCAGCAGAAGCTCTATGTCATCATGAAGGCAGGGCAGCCTGCGAACGGTCTGCCGTATATCGGCAATTTCGATTGGTTCACTTTCAGCTATGAGAAGACCAGGTCCGACTATGCCAAGCTCGAACTGGAGAACTATGACGCGTGGTCCGGCGCGCCGCTCAGAATTGAAAGCGGCAAGAGCGGCCAGCAGGTGGCCAACACCGCCGACGGCGCATGGCTGGCTTATCTGCAAATGAACTTCGGCACGCAGGGCGTGAACCAAATTGCCATCGAGTATTCGGGCAATACGAACCGGGTTGCCGCGAATGCCTCTGTCGAGGTGTATCTCGGCAGCCCGACCGGCACGAAGATCGGCACGGTAGCAACGCCTCCGACGGTCCCTTCATGGGGCACGTACGAGTCGGCGACCGCTAGTCTGACGCAGCAGATAACGGGCATTCAGGACGTCTATCTGATGCTGAAAGGCACGACGGACGGCAATCATCCGTACATCGGCAACTTCGACAACGCCAGCTTCTCGTACAAATGAACCGGCGTAAGCGCGTGGGTTTGAAGACAAATCGAAGCGGTCCAACGGGACCGATCCGAACGCCGGCGGCCCGCTAGCGATTGCGGATGACACCGGCGGCAAGCTTTACACCGCGCGATGCTCAAGGAGCCTCCTAAGCCAATTATTGGCTTTAGGGGGCTCTTTTTGACCGATGCTTTGGAACTCTAGCGGTTTTGGGCTATAATCGCATCAGAGCACTTTCGTGCCCGCGATTGTTTGGAAGGAGGCGGCAATAGATGCAGCCCATTAATTTGACGGTCATCCAGCAGCGGATCGACCGGATGAAAGACCAGGAGTTATACCTACATTTGGAGATGACGACGGGGGCGTACGCCGCGCATCTGGACAGCACGAAGCATCCAGCGGCGACGTTCGTCACCAATGCCGTCGTCCGTTATACGCACGGCGCGATCTCCGGGGGCGGCCCGTACCGGGTCGGCCTGAAGATGTCCCACGGCTGGGTCTATTCCGAGGGGCTGACGCATTACGACGAGACCGACGCGGAGCGGCTCATTCTGGCGGGTCACGACAGCCAGGGCAAGCTGGTCGTCGCCCTGCATCTGAGCCGGGAGCCGTTCTGATGGGGAAAGAGAGGAGCAACGAGATGGAACGCCGCATATTGGTCGTCCTGCCGCATCCCGACGACGAAGCTTTCGGCTTGTCGGGAACGCTGGCCAAACATATTGAGGAAGGCACGCCGGTCACGTACGCCTGCCTGACGCTCGGGGAGATGGGCCGCAACATGGGCGTCCCGCCGTTCACGAACCGGGTCGGCCTGCCGCTCATCCGCAAGGCGGAGCTGGAAGAAGCCTGCGCCGCGATCGGCATCCAGGATCTGCGCATGCTCGGCTTCCACGACAAAACGGTGGAGTTCGAGGAGCCCGCGCTGATCGACGGACGCATCGCCGCGCTGCTGGACGAGGTCAAGCCGTCGCTCGTGTACACGTTTTATCCCGGTTACGCCGTTCATCCCGACCATGACGCCACCGGCGCCGCCGTCGTCCGGGCCGTCGCGAAGCTGCCTGAGGACGAGCGTCCGAAGGTGCTCTGCATGGCGTTCTCGCGAGGCCACGAGCAGGAGATCGGCCGCCCCGACGTCGTGAACGACGTCCGCGGCACATTAAAGCAGAAGCTCGACGCCATCCGGGCGCATCGCTCCCAGTTCCAGGCGGCGGAGCTGCTCGGCAGCAACGCGCTCACGAACAAGGACCTGCTGGAGCGGTTCGGCACGGAGCGGTTCTGGACGTACCCGATCCGCTGAGCGCCGGCCGCGGGGTTCATGGCCGTAGCGCAGGTTAAGGCTAGGTCCGCCTCATGGAGGCGGGCCTTTTTTTCGGTTTCTTGCGCGGCGCGGCTGTATTTTTCGTGCTTTCCGGTCTCGGCGGCCGGCGCCATTCGTGCTACAATAAGCCTGAACTTCAAAAAATAAACGGTAAAGGATCCTGTGCGATGATCAAAATCAACAAGCCGCAAACGGAAGCCGAGCTTCAGCGGTTCGTCGGGGCCGAGGCGTACATACACAGCGAGGCGACGTCCTTCGTGTTCGTCCGCAACTTCAAGGTCAAGGTGACTCACGCCTACCTCGCGGGCGAGGGGCCGTCCTTCCGCGCCGCGCTCCGGTTCGACGGACACGGCTGGCTGCGCATGGAAGCGCTCACGCATTTCGAAACCGACGAGTACGGCCGTCTGCTGCTGGCCGGCTACGATGACAGGGGACGCATGCATACCGCGCTCCACCTAGGAAAGGAGCCGTTCCCGGAATGAACACGAACGCGCAAAAGACGCGCAAGCTGCTGGCGGTCTTCGCCCATCCCGACGACGAGACGTTCATCTGCGGCGGCACGCTCGCCAAATACGCGAGCGAAGGCGTCGAGATCACGCTGGTCAGCGCGACGCGGGGCGAGATGGGGCGCCGGATGGGCAATCCGCCGTACCTGAACCGCGAGACGATGGCCGCCGCCCGCGAGCAGGAGCTGCGCGACGCCTGCGACCGCCTCGGCATCGGCGAGCTGCGCTTCTTCGGCATCCGCGACAAGACGGTGGAATTCGAGGACGAGGAGTCGCTGACGGGACGCATCGAGGCGCTGATCCGCGAGATCGGGCCGGACGTCGTGCTGACGTTCCACGAGCGGTACGGCGGCCATCCGGACCATTGCGCGATCGGCAAAGCGGCGACCGCCGCATTCCGCCGTTCCGCCCGCAAGGGCGCCCTCTATTTCATCACGTTCGGCGACGCGATGGAGCATCCGAAGCGCTACGGCTATACCCGCAAGGACGTCATCAAGGTCGACATCAGCGCCCATCTGGAGGCCAAGCTCGCCGCGTTCCGCGCGCACCGCTGCCAGACGGAGATCGACGAGTGGGTGTGGCTGGCCGACGACGAGGCGCTGTCCCGGTTCGGCGATTACGAGTATTTCCTGAAAGGCGACCCGGACGCGCCGCAGCGGGCCGGCGACGATTTGTTCTGACCCTGCCGGCAGGCGAGAGGGCGCAGGACGGCGGAGCATCGATCCGCTGCCCGCGCCCTCTTCGTCGTGCGAGCGCGCGTCAGTCCGGTCGTTCCTCGCCCAGCGCGGCGGCGGCGAGGCTCGAGACGACGGCGTTGTCCATCGGCGGGTTATGCAGGCCGGCGCGAACGTCGCGGTAATAGCGCTCGAGCGGGTGGCTGCGCGACAGGCTCGCGCCGCCGACGATGCGCATCGCGAGATCGACGATCCGCAGCGCGTTGTTGGTCACGGCGTATTTCGCCAGGCCGAGCTCCGGCTTGAGCGACGTCCGCCCTTCCGGCTCGCGGTCCCAGCGGTCCGCCGCCTCATAGAGCAGCGCGCGCGCCGAGCGGAGCGCGATCTCCATCTCGCCGATCTGCTGCTGCACCGGCGGCAGGGCGGCGATCGGCTTATCCAGCGTGTTCGGGCGGTACGTCCGCGCGAAGTTCAGCGCGAAGTCCCGGGCGGCGAACGCGATGCCCATGTAGCAGGCCGGGATGTGCAGCATCCAGCCGCCGCCGTCGTCCGTGCCCTTGCCGGTCAGCCGGCCCTCCGGCGCGGCGTAGGCACCGTCCAGCACTACGTCGTGGCTGCCGGTCGCGCGCATGCCGATCGTATCCCACGTCTCCGCGACCGTCACGCCTTCGCTCCGGCGGACGAGAAATTCCCCCGTTGCGTCTTCGTCCGGCAAGTAGGCGGTCACGACGAACCGGTCGAGAATCGGCGAGAGCGTGCTGAACGTCTTGCGGCCGGTGATCCGCCAGCCGCCGCCCTCCGCGGGCACGGCGACCGTCTCCGGCCGTCCGCCGCGGCTCGGGCTGCCCGTCCCCGCTTCGCTCGCGAACGTGTTGATCATCGCGCCGTCCGCGACGATGTCCCGGCACAGCTCGGCGAAGGCCGCGTCCGGCCATTTGCGGGTCGTCCGCAGATGCAGCAGCTGGCCGACGTGCCAGCCGACGGCCAGCGCGGTCGAGCCGTCCCCGTACGCCAGCCGCTCCTGCAGCAGGACGAGCTCGCGCAGCGACAGTTCTTCCCCGCCGTATTCCTTCGGCACGGTGATGCGCAAGTACCCCGCCTCCCGCAGGTCCGCGAAGTTGTCGAACGGGAACGACCCTTCCCGGTCGTGGCGCTCCGCCCGTTCCGCGAAGCGCGTGGCCAGCGCCTCGGCTTTCCGGACCCAGGCTTCTTCCTTCTCATTGCGAATATAGCGATCGATATAACGGCTCATCCGAGGATCACTCCTTTTCTAACGTCATTATACCAAGCGGCGCGCGAAAGGGGAGGGCGAAACGGCGTTTTGTCCGATTTTGTCCGGCTGGGGCGCACATGTGCGCCTGGCTAGGGCGCATTTGCTGCGCCTGCTAGGGCGCACTGGCTGCGCCTCGCTAGGGCGCGCCCGCGCCGGATCGATGGCGGCCCGGTGCCGGCCGGTTCCGCGCCCGCGCCGGACCGCCGGCGGGCGGCTCTCGCCCGCCCGAAGCCGCTCCTCCCGGGCCGCCCGCCTCGTTTCGGCCGTGGAAGCGTTGACAACCCGGCCCGGCAGGCGGCAAACTGGCAGTAGACGCTATCCTACACGAAGCGGAGATGCAACGCGATGCTCAGATGGACCCGACAAGCCTTGCGCGGAATCGCGCGCCCCTTCCAGCTCAGCCTCCGGTATAAGCTCATGCTGCTCATGGTGCTGATCGCCGTGCTGCCGCTTTCGCTCGTCACGCTGTTCGCGACGAACACGACGAAGCGGTCGCTCGCGACGGAGGTCATCCGCTCGAACGAATCCCGGATGGAGTGGGCCTCGAAATATTTCGACGAGAAGTTCGACCAGCTGCAGGCGGTCTCCTACTCGCTCCTCCTCGACAATACGTTGTTCCCCAACGTCAACGGCGGCCCGGTCCAGCGCATGGGGTCGCCGTCGTTCGTGAGCCAATACACGCTCGACCGGCTGAAGTCGCTCTACAGCGCCAACAACAAGAACATCGCCCAGATCGCGCTGTACCTGAAATCCCAGGGCCGGCTGTACGTCGTCGACAAGGTCGCGGGCATCGCGACGGATCGGCTGAAGACGCCGCAGGCGGACTGGGGCGCGATCGGGCAGTCGCACGACAGCCTGAACCTGCTGCTCAACAACAGCAAGGACACGTTCTCCATCGTGCGCACCATGAACCGCTTCTCCGACCGCGAGGTGCTCGGCGGCGTCATGCTCGAGGTGCGGTGGAAAATGATGAACAGCGTGCTCGACATGGTCCACTCGGAGGCGAACAGCGAGGTGTTCGTGGCGGACGCGGACGGCAACGTCATGTACAGTCCGTACAGCGAACGGATCACGACCGACCAGGAGACGGTGAAGGCGGCGCTCTCCGGTCCGGACGGGCCCGGCTATACGGAATCGAAGCGCGGCTTCCTGTTCTACCAGCCGAGCGTCTCCGGCCAGATCTGGATCGTGAAGTTCATCCCGATCGCCTACGTCACCGAGGGCGCGTCGTCGACGCTGAACTTTAGCCTGTTCACGGCGCTGGCGTTCGCGGCCGTGGCGATCGCGGCGTCGGTGCTCATCGCGTACGTGACGACGCGGCCGATCATCCGGCTGACGAAGTCGATGAAGGCCGTCGAGATCCAGAATTTCGAGGTGGACATCCGCGAGCCGCGCAGCGACGAGATCGGGACGCTGGAGCGCCGCTTCAACTCCATGCTCGGCCGGATCAAGGAGCTCATCCAGACGGAGTACAAGGCGACGATCGAGAAGCGGACGGCCCAGGTGAAGGCGATGCAGGCGCAGATCAACCCGCATTTCCTGCATAACGCGCTGCAGGCGATCGGGGGCATCGCGCTGTCTCGCAACGTGCCGGAGATCAACGACCACGTCCGGGCGATCAGCGATCTGTTCCGTTACGCGATCCGGATGAAGTCCGACCTGGTCACGGTCGCCGACGAGCTCGAGCACGTCGAGAACTACCTGCATATCCAGAAGCTGCGGTTCCAGAGCATGATCGACGTGCGCATCGAGGCGGACGAGGACTGCCTCGGCTGCCGGATTCCGAAGTTCTCGCTCCAGCCGATCGTGGAGAACTGCTTCTTCCACGGCCTGGAGGGCAAAATGGACGCCTGGACGATCGCGATCCGGGTGGAGAAGGTGCTCGACGAGATCGAGATCGACGTCGCCGACAACGGCGCGGGCATTCCCGAAGCGCGTCTCGCGGAGATCCGCCGCCGGCTGAGCCAGCCGGCCGACGGCCCGGAGCACGGCGAAGGCATGGGCATGAGCAACGTCAACGCGCGGATCAAGCTGCTGTTCGGCGAGGAATACGGCCTGTTCGTCTCGAGCGGGCCGAACGGGGGCACGACGGTCAAGCTGCTAATACCCGCGATCGAGAAGGGGGAAACGGAATGAAGGCGGTCATCATCGACGACGAATTTTGGACGCGCGACAGCATCAAGCGGCTCGCGGACTGGGCTCGCTTCGGCATCGAGCAGGTCGAGGAGGCGGAGGAGGGCATCAGCGGCCTGCGGATCATCGACGAGATCCGTCCGGACATCGTCATCACGGACATGCGCATGCGGGGGATGGACGGGGTGGAGCTGCTGCGGAAGCTGACGGAGGATTATCCGTTCATCCGCAAGATCGTGATCAGCGGGTTCGACGACTTCGCGTACACGAAGCAGGCGATCCTCTCCAAGGTCGACGAATACATCCTGAAGCCCGTGCAGGCGGAGGAGCTGAACCGGGCGCTGGAGAAGGCGGCGTCGGAGCTGCGCATCGCCCGGGGGCTGCACGCTGCGCAGCCGCTCGGCAAGGACGTCATGAGCGCTGTCACGGCGTACAAGGAGCAGATCTCGCGGCAGTTCCAGGAGCTTCAGCCGGAGGCTGTCCGGGAGTCGTTCGACTCGCTGGAGGCGCTGCTTCGGACGCAGGAGCAGGCGGCGCCGGGGCTGTATCATCTGCTCTACAAGCATTTCATGCTGCTGCTCGGCGAGCTCGCGGCCAAGGCCGGCGCCGACGACGCGTCCGCCCTGCCGGAGCAGGCGTCGTCGTTCTTCGTGACCGACTTCACGCCGCTCGAGCAATGGATCGGCATGCTGCGCGCCGCCTACGGGGCGGTGCTCGAGCAGACAATCCAGCTCCGCCGGAGCAAGCACCGCATCGACATCGAGGACATCCGGCAGTTCATCGACCGCTCGTTCGCCGAGCCGATCACGCTGGAATCCATCGCGGGCCTCTACTTCGTCAGCAAGGAGCATCTGTCCCGGACGTTCCGGCAGGCGACGGGCTCCACGGTGATGGATTACATCGTCACGAAGCGGGTGGAGGAGGCGAATCGGCTGCTGCAGGCATCCGCGTCGATCAAGCGCGCGGCGGAGGCGGTCGGCTACTCCGACCTGACGTATTTCCACCGCATCTTCAAGAAAATCACGGGCATGACGCCGGCCCAGGCGCGGCGCGAAGCGGCGGACGAGCGACCGAGCACGCGCGAAGCGGACGCCGCCGAATATCAATATCGTCCATAACAATGCGCAAATGCGGTCCAATGCCAAGCGCGGCACCTCCCCGTTATACTCGTTACGTAAGCGTTATCACAACCTAGGGAGGTCTTGAAATGAAGAAATCCATTTCGATCTTGGCAGCGGTTACGCTGCTGGGATTGACGGCTGCCTGCTCGTCGGGGGGCGGCAATTCGAATAGCGGCGCCAATGCAGGCAACGCGGGCGACGGCGGCAACCAGACGGCGAACAATCAGCCGGCCGAGGGCGGCAGCGACGCGGCGGCCGCGCCGAAGAAGGTCGAGCTGAAGATCTTCCTCGGCGGCCTCGACCGGTTCCGGGAGCAGTTCGACGGCTACTTCGAGAAATTCGCGGAAAAAGAGAAAGCCGAGAAAAACATCGAAGTGACGTTCAACTCCGAATATCCGGGCTCGGACAACGCCCCGCAGATCCTCAAGACCCGGCTCGCCACGGGCGACGTGCCGGACGTCTTCAGCCTGCACGCGGGCAACGACATCCCGTCCTTCTATAAGGCCGGCTACCTGACGGACCTCTCCGACCAGCCGCTCTCGGGCAAGCTGATCGATGGCATCAAAGACCTCGTCTCCATAGACGGCAAGGTCGTCGCGGTGCCGATGGAGAGCTTGTCGTGGGGCTACCTGTACAACAAGAAGATTTTCAGCGACCTCGGCATTACGCCGCCGAATACGCTCACCGAGATGAAAGCGGTCGTCCAGAAGCTGAAGGACAACAAAATCACCCCGTTCCTGCTCAGCTACAAAGAAAGCTGGATTCCGCAATTGTTCCTGCCGCTGACGGTCGGCGGGCTCGTGAACAGCAGCCATCCGGATTTCATGGATAAAATGAACAGCGACCAAGGCAGCTTCGGCGACATCAAGGAGATGTTCGACATCATCGACCTCGTCAACGCGAACGGAACGGACCGCGCGTTCGAGAAGGGCAACGACGACGGCGCGGCCGACTTCGCGAACGGCAAGGCGGCGATGTGGGTGCAGGGCACGTGGGACGCGGACGCCATCCTGAAGATGAACGACAAGATTGAATTCGGCGTCGCGCCGCTGCCGATCAACGACGACCCGGCATCGCTGCGCATCAACGTCTCGGTGTCCACGGCGCTGTCCGTGCCGCCGAACAGCAAGAACAAGGAAGTCGCGACCGACCTGCTGAACTTCATCCTCGACGATCAAGCGTCGAACGATCTGTATCAAAGCCTGAAATTCAACCCGGTCTCGAAGAACCATACGTTCGAGCCGTATCCTTGGGTGGAAGACGCCTCCGTATACGTGAACAAGGGCCAATCCTACCGCGATCCCGCGATTCCGTCCGCGGTCAAGGATGAGTCGGGCAAGGCGCTGCAATCCTACTACGACAAGAAACTGTCCAAGGAAGACGTCATCAAGGACCTGGACAAAGCGTGGAAGGAAGCCAACGCGGCCAATAAGTAACCGGCCGGCCCCGAATTACAACGAGCGCACCCCGCTTTCGCCGCTCTCAAGCGCCGGCCGAAGCGGGGCGCGTCTTCCTTAAGGAGTGAATGCAACCATGACGAGCCGACGCCGCAAGGCGACCGTGTCGCTCATTTTGTTCGTGCTGCCCGCCTTCGTGCTCTACCTGCTGTTTCTGGTCATCCCGATGCTTCAAGGCTCGTACTACAGTTTCACGGATTGGAACGGCCTGAATCGAACGTACGGCTTCGTCGGGATTCAAAATTTCGTCGAGGCGCTGCGGGACGACCGGTATTTCCGGACGGCGATACTGTTTACCGCCAAATACGTCGTCTGCGCCGTCATTTTCACGAACGTGCTTGCCCTGCTGCTGGCACTGCTGATCGAATCCCGCACGCGGGCGAAGGGGCTGTTCCGGACGGTCTTCTTCATGCCGAACATGCTCAGCGTCATCATCAGCACGTTCATGTGGGTGTTCGTGTTCTCGAAGGTCATTCCGGCGCTGTCCGAGCATGCGCTGTTCGGGTTCCTGGACCTGTCGTGGCTCGGCGATCCCAAAGTCTCGTTCTGGTCGATCCTGCTCGTCTCCGTCTGGGGCGGCGTCGGCACCTTGATGCTCATCTACATGTCGGCCATCCAGGGCATTCCGCAGCATCTGAAGGAAGCGGCGATCATCGACGGGGCGACGCCGTTCCATATGCTTCGCTACATCACGCTGCCGCTGATCGCGCACGCGCTGACGATCTGCATCTTCCTGACCCTGAACAGCTCGTTCAAGATCTACGATCTCGTGTACGCCTTGACCGGCGGCGGTCCCGGACGGGGCACGCAGGTCATTACGATGAATATTCTCGAGGAAGCGTACCAGGGCAATAACCGGTATGGCTATGCCAGCGCCAAGGCGATCATTCTGTTCTTGATCATCCTCGTCATTACCATGATCCAGGTGACGGTCATGAAGAAGCGCGAGGTGGAAGCATGAGCAGGCGTATCTATTCCGCATTGGGGTGGGTCGTGCTCGCCCTGCTGGCCGTCTACTTCCTGTTCCCGATCTACATGGCCATCGTCAATTCGTTCAAGACGGAGGGCGAGGTGTACAGTAATGTGCTAGGCTGGCCGTCCGCCTTGAAATTCAATAATTACGCCGAAGCGTTCAAGAAAGCGAACATGCTGCACAGCGGCTGGAACACCGTCGTCGTCACGGTGACGGGCATCGTCGGCATCGTCGCCTGCAGCTCCCTCGCGGGCTACAAGCTGTCCCGCACGCGCGGCAAGCTCAGCAACGCCATCTTCATGCTCTTCGTCGCGTCGATGCTCATTCCGTTCCAGACGATCATGGTCACGCTGACCCAGATGGCCCGCGACCTCGGGCTGCAGGGCTCGCCGTTCGGACTCGGCGTCGTCTGCGCGGGACTCGGCGTCAACATGGCGATCTTCCTCTACCACGGCTTCGTGAAGGGCATCCCGCGGGAGCTCGACGAATCCGCGAGCATGGACGGCTGCGGCGAGTGGAAGGGCTTCTTCCTGATCATCTTCCCGCTGCTGCTGCCGATCACGTTCACCATCGTCGTACTGGATCTGCTCTGGCTGTGGAACGATTTCCTGCTGCCGGTGCTGCTGCTGAACGATTTCCGCCAGTATACGCTCGTCCTGACGATCAACATGTTCTTCGGCAAGTACAGCCGGGACTGGGCGCTCATTCTCGCCTCGCTGATCCTGGCCTCGATCCCGATCGTCCTGATCTTCGCGTTCTTCCAGCGCTGGGTCATCCAGGGGATCACGGACGGGGCGGTCAAAGGGTAAGGGTTGCGGCCGTCGCCATACGGCCTACCCGAGATGGAGCATTTGCGATAACCGCGTGAATAAGGAACAAAAGGAACAAGTCATAGTCGACTTGTTCCTTTTTGGCATGTTTGCGCCTCGAATGCTTGCAGCTGCTCGGCTGCTGTCGGTTACGATACGGTTGTTGTCATTTTTCTCCTGCTCGTTTATTAAAATAATGATAAGTTTTCGTAAGCAGGTCCGCCAGCTGCCGGCTTTCGTCCTGGCCCAGATCATCGATCAGGCCGCCGATCGATTCCCGGAAGTAGCGATCGGCCGCCAGGGCGACCTCCTTGCCTTTGGCCGTCAGTCCGATGCCGACGGAACGGCGGTCGTCCGGATCGACCGTGCGTTTGATCAGCTTCTCCTCGATCAGCTTCTTGACCAGCTGCGTCACCGTCGGCGTCGTCACGAGCAGCCGTTTGCTGAGATCGGATACCCGCGGCTTGGGGTTGCCGTTGATCTGGTACTCCATGATGCAGAAGAGGATGCGGATTTCGCTGCGGGTCAGGCCGTTGACCGGTTTCTCCCGCCATTCGGCCTTGTTGAACAGGGTGAAAGCGTGCCTCAGCTGCTTAATGATGTCTTGCCGGTTGTCGTTCATGGGCATCTATGCTCCTATCGAATCGGTAGTGTGCGCGACCGGGCGGGAAACGCCATACTTGAACTATACTACACGCATCCTCCTAATAAAATTTAGTTGGCAACCTAATTCGTTTAAAGTTTCGTCGTCTGGCACACGATGAAGTGGAGCCGAACGCCCCGTACCGAATCGACGCCGCGCCGGGCCCGTCTATCGAACCCGAGACCGATGATCTCCGGTACCCGCCCGGCTATGATAGGATTAACGGCTTGTTACGATTGACTATCCGGCCGGTTCGAACGAACCGGCCTACACCTTGGAGGAGGCGCGATGCGTACCTATTGCGTAACCGGGGGAGCGGGTTTCATCGGCTCCCATCTGTGCGAGCGGCTGCTGAAGGCAGGCCATCGCGTCGTCTGCGTCGACAATTTCAACGATGCGTATGCGTATAAAATCAAGATTAAGAATATCCTGAATAGTATCGGAATGGAATCGGACTTTCAATGTAGTCATAAAGAAGCCGATCTGCTTCGTCTGCAGCGGGCTGTCGCCGGGGACAGCTACAAGCTCGCCGTCGCGGATATTCGCCGCGCGGACGAACTCGACGCCGCGTTCGCGGGCGAGCGGATCGACGCGGTCATCCATCTCGCGGCCATGGCGGGGGTGCGGCCGTCCATCGCGGACCCGCTGCTGTACGAGGACGTGAACGTCTGGGGCACGCTGCAGGTGCTGGAGGCGATGCGCCGGCACGGCGTGCGCAAATGGCTGTGCGCCTCGTCGTCCTCGGTTTACGGCAACAACGAGAAGACGCCGTTCGCGGAGGACGACGCCGTCGACCGGAGTATCTCCCCGTACGCCGCGACGAAGAAGGCCTGCGAGGTGCTTGGCCATACGTACTATTATTTGCATGGCATCGATACGGTTATGCTCCGGTTCTTCACCGTGTACGGCGAACGGCAGCGGCCGGATCTGGCCATTCATAAGTTCGTGGCCATGCTCGACCGCGGCGAGCCGTTGACGCTCTACGGCGACGGGTCGTCGAGGCGCGACTACACGTACATCGGGGACATCGTCGACGGGGTCTTGGGCGCCCTGCAGTACATCGAAGCGCGGGACGCCGTCTACGAGATCGTGAATTTGGGCACGAGCCGGACGGTCTCGCTGCTCGAGCTCGTTCGGGGCGTGGAGCAGGCGCTTGGCAAGCAGGCCCGCATCCGCTGGCTTCCGGACCAGCCGGGCGACGTCATGCGGACGTACGCGGACGTGTCCAAGGCGGGCCGTCTGTTCGGCTACGCGCCGCGGACCGACTTTCACGAAGGATTGCGCAGGTTCGTCACATGGTATAGGGGGAATGATCATGGTCAAGCTCTCGATCGTCGCGCCGATCTATAACGAGGAAGAGAATATCTTGCTGCTGCACGAGGCGATTACGAACGCGGTCCGGCACAAAATAGAGAGCTACGAGATCGTGCTCGTCAACGACGGCAGCAAGGATCGGAGCGCGAACATCTTAAACGAGCTGGAGGAGCGGGACCCGGCGGTGAAGGTCATCCATTTCGTCAAAAATTGCGGGCAGACGGCCGCGATCTATGCCGGGATGAAAGGGACCTCCGGCGAGCTCGTCGCGCTCATCGACGCGGATTTGCAGACGGATCCGCGGGATATTTTCAAGCTGATGCCGTATATCCCGAACATGGATTTCGTGAACGGCAAGCGCGTCCGGCGGAAGGATACGTTCGTGAAGAAGGTCTCGTCGCGGATCGGAAACGGGGTCCGCAATTGGCTGACGGGCGATACCATCTACGACACGGGCTGCCCGATGAAGCTGATGAAGCGCGAGGTGGCCGAGAGCTTTTATTTGTACGAGGGGATGCACCGGTTCCTGCCGACGCTGGCGAAGATCAACGGCTTCCAGGTGATCGAGATCGCGGTATCCCACCAGGAGCGGCAGCACGGCGTATCCAAGTACGGCGTGTTCAACCGGGCGTTCGTCGGGCTGATGGACGCCATCGTCATCGGCTGGCTGCGCAAACGGGTCATCCGCTACCAGATCCGGGGACAGTAGCATGTGGTGGCATTCCTTGTTAGGCGGCATGTCGGCCGGCGGCGTGGCTTGGATCGTCTTCGGCTTCGTCGGGCAGATCATGTTTTCGATGCGCTTCATCACCCAATGGCTGGCCAGCGAGAAGGCGAAGCGGACCGTCGTGCCGCTGTCCTTCTGGGTTTACAGCATTCTCGGCAGCGTCGTCCTGTCGATCTACGCGATCTACCGCAGGGACCCCGTCTTCATCCTCGGCCAATTGCCGAGCGTCTTCATCTACTGCCGGAACATTATTCTGGAGCGGAGAAACAACCTAACGAGCGCGGCAGACGTGAAATCGGTGGATTCATAGGCGAATACCTCTGTCCCGATAAGTCGGGACAAAGGTATTCGCCCGCATCGGAAGCATAAGCTTTAGGCGAATGCCTCTGTCCCGATAAGTCGGGACAAAGTCAACCGCCCGCATCGGAAGCATAAGCTTTAGGCGAATACCTCTGTCCCGATAAGTCGGGACAAAGTCAACCGCCCGCTCACACGAACGCAAAGGGCTCGACGCTCAGCAACCGGAACAGCGTCGAGCCGACGTCCTCCGTTCGGGCGGCGAGCACGACCGTGCGGCACAGATCGGGATCCGCCAGGGGCACGGCGTGCAGGTTCATTTGCTTCGCCTCCGCCGCGACCATTTCGGGCAGCACCGTGATGCCGGCGCCGGCGGCGACGTTGAAGAGAAATTCTTTATTGTCTTCGACCTCCAGCCGCACGTCGGGGCTGTACCCGAGGCTCGCCGCCAGCGTTCGGACGCGGTTATGGATCTCGCATTTCGGGCTGGCGAAGACGAATCGCTCGTTCTTGAGCTCTTCCAGGCGGAGCGACGTCCGCCCCCGAAGCGGGTGATCTTCCGGCAGCACCGCGATATAGCCTTCGGTTAACAGCGCCTTGCTCCACATCCGGTCGCCGACGATGGCTGCATCCATCAAGGCGGCGTCGATCGAGCCTTCCTGAAGTTCGTCCCGCAGATCGGCCGATGTTTGCCGCACCTTGACCGCAACCGGATGGCCGGCGGTGCGGTAATCGCGCAGCCGTTCGGGGTGAAGCTGCGACACGATGCTCGGCAGACAGCCAAGCGTGCGCAACGGTCTGGTTTTGAACCGGCGCATGTCCGCTTCGATTGTATCCAGCGAAGCCAAAACGGGCATAATCCGTTCCATAAACTCCGCGCCGGCATCCGTCAATTGAACCCCCGAAGCGCTGCGCAGGAATAGCTCGATGCCGTAGGCCGCTTCCAGCTGCCGGATCTGCTTGCTGATCGCCGGCTGGGTCAAGCTGAGTTTCTCGGCAGCCTTGGACAAGCTCTTCAGCCGCGCCGCCTCGGTAAAACTTCGGAACCATTCCACCTGCATCGTAGTCCTCCTATAATGAACGGTTATAGCCCTCTAACATAGCGGAAGTTCCGCAACGGTCCGGTTCGGGTTATCATCTAGTGCATCCATCCTAACACAGCGCCTCCGATCGGAGTAGGTGGAAGGGTTGGCAGAGGTGACACAAATTTCCGCGACAACAAAGGAGAATGCCCGATGTCTGAAGTATTAGATGTACTTGGCCCGCGCCTGCAGCATTTGACGGAGCTTTCCGATAACCAGGACTACTGCCTGATGAAAGGCGAGCTCGGCCCAGGCGTATTCGTGCCCGTGCATAGCCATGAAGACCGCGAGACGTTCGTCGTAATTGCCGGCGAAATCGAAGCTTGGCTGGACGGGACGTGGTCCGTCTACCGCGCCGGCGACACGCTGGATATCGCGCCGAACCGGAAGCACGCGTGGCGGAACGCCTCGAGCGAGCCGGTCACGCTGCTGATTGCCTCGACGGTGAAAATGGGGCAATTCTTCAAAGAAATCGGCCGCCCTGCCGCTTCCGTGCCGCCGGGTCCTCCGGAGCCGGCCGCGCTGGGACACTTCGTCCAAACGGCGATTTCGTACGGCTACTGGCTCGGCACGCCCGAGGAGAACGCCGCGATCGGCCTGTTGATGGGGTAAGCGAATCCCGTTCCTGCAGCCTCGCAGAAGTAATGAAAGAGCCGGGTCGGCACGCCGACCCGGCTCTTCTTTATATAGAAGGGGAATCTTGAAGCTGCAGGAATTAGGCGGATGTGCCTTTTTTCGGGCGGCGGGACAGGAATCGGGCATCCTTCCGGCGAAGTGACAACCTGATTACGTCCGGAAATCCGGATTCGAAAGGGGAACGCAACAAGATGACGTTCGATTTGACGCATGATCCATATCCGTCGCGGCGTACGGCGGTCGTGGCTAGAAAAGGGATGGTCGCGGCTTCGCAGCCGCTGGCCGCGCAGGCGGGACTGCGCATGCTGCAGCAGGGCGGCAACGCGGTCGACGCGGCGATCGCGACGGCAGCCTGCCTGACGGTCGTCGAGCCGACGGCCAACGGCATCGGCGGGGATGCCTTCGCCATCGTGTGGCAGGAAGGCCGGCTGCACGGGTTGAACGCGAGCGGCCGCTCGCCGATGGCGCTGACGCCGGACGCGGCGCGGGAACGCGGCGCCCGCGAGAGCATGCCGGTCGACGGCTGGCTCCCGGTGACCGTGCCGGGCGCGCCGTCCGCTTGGGCGGCGCTGTCGGAGCGGTTCGGCCGGCTGCCGTTCGCGGCGCTGCTCAAGCCGGCCGTGGAGTATGCCCGCGACGGCTACGCGGTGACGCCGGAGCTCGGCGCGACCTGGGCCCGGTCCTTCCGGGCCTGGGAGGCGAAGGCCGGCGATCCGCTGTTCGCGGAGTGGTTCCGCGTGTTCGCGCCGGAGGGCCGGGCGCCGAAGCCGGGCGAGACGTGGCGCTCGCCGGACCACGCGCGGACGCTGGAGGCGATCGCCGCGTCGAAGGGCGAGGCGTTCTACCGCGGCGAGCTCGCAGAAGCGATCGACCGGTTCGCGCGCGAAACCGGCGGCTTGCTCCGCGCGGCGGATTTGGCGGCGCATTGTCCGGAATGGACGGATCCGATCTCCGTCCGGTACCGGGGCTACGACGTATGGGAAATGCCGCCGAACGGCCAGGGGCTCGTCGCGCTCATGGCGCTGAACGTTCTGGACGGCATCCCGCTGGCGCATAAGGACGCGATCGAGACGGTTCACGCCCAGATCGAAGCGCTCAAGCTGGCCTTCGTCGACGGCCGTCAGCATATTACGGAGCCGGCATGGATGAAGGCGAGCGTGGAGGAGCTGCTGTCGCCGGCTTACGCGGCGCAGCGGCGGCAGTTGATCGGCGAGCAGGCGGTCATGCCTGCGCCGGGCCGGCTGCCGAGCGGCGGCACCGTTTATTTGGCGGCGGCCGACGGCGAAGGGAACATGGTCTCGTTCATTCAGAGCAACTACCGGGGCTTCGGCTCCGGGCTGGTCGTACCGGGAACGGGCATCGCGCTGCAAAACCGGGGCTCATCGTTCTCGCTGGATCCCGGCCACGCGAACGTCGTGGCACCCGGCAAGCGGCCGTTCCATACGATCATTCCCGGGTTTCTCACGAAGGACGGGGCGCCGATCGGCCCGTTCGGCGTCATGGGCGGCTTCATGCAGCCGCAGGGCCACCTGCAGGTCGTCTCGAACCTGATCGACTTCGGCCTCCATCCGCAGGCTGCGCTGGATGCGCCGCGCTGGCAGTGGCTCGAAGGCCGGAAGGTCGCCATCGAGACCGGCTTCCCGGATCATTTGGCCCGGCAGCTGGAGCAGCGCGGGCATCAGATTCAGCTGCTGCTCGACCGCAAGGCGTTCGGCTGCGGCCAGATCATTTGGCGCGACCCGAGCGGCGCGCTCATCGGCGGCACCGAGCCGCGGACGGACGGCTGCGTGGCGGCTTGGTAGCGCGGGGGCGGGAGCCGAAGCGCCATTGCGGGGCAGGTGCGGTGGTGCGCCATCGCGGGATAGGTGCGGCCGATGCGTCGCCGCTTGAGCGGCCCGGATCGGCGGCACCGAGCCGCGGACGGATGGCTGCGTGGCGGCTTGGTAGCGGGGGCGGGAGCCGAAGCGCCATTGCGGGGCAGGCGCGGCCGATACGCCGCCGCTGAGCGGCCCGGATCGGCGGCACGAGCCGCGGACGGACGGCTGCGTGGTGGCTTGGTAGCGGGGGCGGGAGCCGAAGCGCCATTGCGGGGCAGGCGCGGCCCGGCTTTCGGCCTTATTGTGGGATACGCCGCCGTTTAAGCGGACAGGAGCGCCGTTATTTCCCTAAAAGCGCCGATTTTGACATTTTCGCGGCCACAGGAGCCGCTATTGGTACTGAAACCTAGCAATAAGGCGCAGATCCGAACCAATAAGCGCTCCTGTGGCCGCAGAAGTCCGAATATCGGGCAATCGGCCGAAATAGCGGCTCTGGTGTCCGCAAAATCGGAGCACAGCCGGTGCGGAAGCGGAGCGGAGCTAAATTGCCGACGTGGATCCCGGGCATCTGCCGATGTTGAGCGACCCGGGAGGGCTGCGCGCGATTTTGACGGCGTTTCGGGCGGAATTGGCAGGGGCAGGCGCCGAAGTGCCATTGCGGGGCAGGCGCGGCCCATGCAACGCCGCTTGAGCGTCCGGCTTTTTCGGCCCTATTGTCGGGCTGCGTCGCTTGAGCGGACAGGAGAGCCGTTATTGCCCAAAATCGCCGATTTTGGCTTTTTCGCGGCCACAGGAGCCGCTATTGGCACTGAAACCTAGCAATAAGGCGCAGATCCGAACCAATAAGCGCTCCTGTGGCCGCAGAAGTCCGAATATCGGGCAATCGGCCGAAATAGCGGCTCTGGTGTCCGCAAAATCGGAGCACAGCCGGTGCGGAAGCGGAGCGGAGCTAAATTGCCGACGTGGATCCCGGCGCGGAGGCGCAGCGGAGCTAAATGCCGTCGCGGATCCCGGTGCGGAGGCGCAGCGGAGCTAATTGCCGACGCGGATCCCGGCGCGGATGCACAGCGGAGCAAAATTGCCGTCGCGGATCTCGGCGCGGATGCGCAGCGGAGCTAAATTGTCGTCGCGGGTCCGGGCGCGGAAGCGGAGCGGAGCTAAATGCCGTCGCGGATCCCGGTGCGCGGGCGCAGCGGAGCAAAATTGCCGTCGCGGATCCCGGCTCCGGCTCGTATGCGCAGCGGAGCAAAATGCCGTTCGCGGATTTCGGTTCGGCCCGTCCGCCGGACGCGAGACCGACAGATCAGGACCGCCGCGCGCTTCAACGCATCTCTCACCTAAACGCAAGCCGCCGCGACCGGTGGCGAGAGCAAGCCGGATGAGGCGTCCGCCTGGACGCGTTCATCCGGCTTGCCGTCCGTTTATTCGCCGCAACGTTCTCCCGACCCGCAGCCTCCAGCCGTTGACTGACAAGGGTTGTCACCTCCCGCTGCTACAATGGAGCCAGAGACGGGAAGTTTGCAGCGCAGCAGTGTACGAAGGACGAAGGAGGGCTCGGCATGGCTGGCGAGGAGAGACGACTTAATGAAGAAATTGGCTTTTTGTTCGTGCATGGCGCAGGGCTGCGCGGGAGCGTCTGGACGGCGGTGACGGACGGGCTGGAGGCGCCGTCGCTCGCGGCGGACTATCCGCAGCGCGACGGTCCCGCGGCGGAGCGGCTGCGGCTCGGACTGGCCGATTACGCGGCGCATGTGCGGAAGCAAGCGGAAGCGTGGCGCGTCCGGCGGATCGTCGTCGTCGCGCATTCGATCGGCGGCGTCGCGGCGCTGCCGGCGGCGGCGGCTTTGGCCGGAGGGGGACGGCTGGCCGGCTTCGCGGCGGTCGGGGCGGCGGTTCCGCGGGCCGGCGGTTCGTGGCTGTCGGCGCTGCCGATGCCGAAGCGGGCGATCGTCGCCGCTTTGATGCGGCTGGTCGGCACGAAGCCGCCGGCGGCGGCGATCCGTGCTGGGCTGTGCGGTGGCTTGAGCGAGACGCAGGCGGAAGCCGTCGTGAACGGCTTCGTGCCGGAGGCGCGGCGCCTCTACACGGAGCCGTGCCGCGCGGCGGTGCCGGCTGTCCCGTCGGTCTATGTCAAGCTGACGCGGGACAAGGAGATCGATCCGCGACTGCAGGACCGCATGATCGCCAATCTGGCGCCGGGCCGCGTCGCCGCGCTGGATACCGGGCATCTGCCGATGTTGAGTGACCCGGGAGGGCTGTGCGCGATTTTGGCGGCGTTTCGGGCCGAATTGGCGGGGGCTGAGTTGTAAGGTTCGCGGTCAGCCGCTAAGATGGGGAAGAACGTGCAGGGAGCTCCTCGGGCGCGTGGGCATCGGCCTAGCGCTTGCGCGAACCTGCCTGCGAATACCCTGCGAAGGAGACGAGGACCTCATGGGAGAATTCGAAACGATCGCGGCGACCCGCGAGCCCGTTACCATCGACCGCATCGCGCGGGATCTCGGCGCGCTCGGCGTGCAGGAAGGCGACGTTCTGCTCGTACACTCGTCGCTGTCCAGCATGGGCTGGGTGTGCGGCGGACCGCGAGCCGTCGTGATGGCGCTGCTGAAGGCGGTAGGCGCTGAAGGCACGATCGTCATGCCGGCCCAAAGCGGCGACTGGAGCGATCCGGCCGAATGGAACAACCCGCCCGTGCCGCGGGCGTGGCTCGAGACGATCTACCGCGAAATGCCGGCGTTCGATCCGCTGACGACGCCGACGCGGGGCATGGGCAGGATCGCGGAGCTGTTCCGGACGTTCCCGGGAACGGTCCGGTCGGCGCATCCGCAGGTGTCGTTCTGCGCGAACGGCAAGCACGCCGCGGCCATCGTCGCGGAACATCCGCTGACGCCGCAGTTCGGCGAGGATTCGCCGCTTGGCAAGCTTTACCGGCTGCCGGAAGCGAAGGTGCTGCTGCTCGGCGCCGGCTATCATGCGTGCACCGCTTTCCATTTGGCCGAAACGCGGCTGGACCGCATGCCGGCGAAGCGGATGGGGACGGCGATGACCGAAGCGGGCGCGAGGACATGGAAGTGGTTCGACGACTTCGCCTACGATTCCGAGGATTTTCCGCTCGTCGGCGCGGAGCTGGACGCGCGCGGCATGCCGTCGCGCGGGGCGGTCGGCAGCGCGGACTGCCGGCTGTTAGGGCTGAAGGCCGGCGTGGACGCGGCCGAGGCGTGGCTGCGGGAGAACCGGCCCGGGCTGTGAGAATTCCGCCGCCCCTGGCGGACAACCCGGCCGGGGTTGTGCGAATCCAGCCGTCCCTGGTGGACAACCCGGGCGTGGATGCGAGAATCCAGCCGCCCCTGTCGGAGAACCGGCCGGGGCTGTGAGAATTCCGCCGCCCCTGGCGGACAACCCGGCCGGGGCTGTGCGAATCCAGCCGTCCCTGGTGGACAACCCGGGCGTGGATGCGAGAATCCAGCCGTCCCTGCCGGATTCCGACTGCGGAAGCGTTCCGACTTATGCAATCTGCTCCGAAGGGCTGTTCATCGGTCGATCCCCGGCGACCGTGAGCAGCCCTATTCGATTTTGTTGCGGGGCAGCCCGAAGCTCACGATAATTGGCGAAAATTCGGTCCAAAAATGGTAAATTGGGACTTCCGCCGTTCCTTCGATTCCGGTAACATGAATGAATCATACGAGAAATGAGGGACGGGTTTGCATCACGCGCACGGGACTTACGATAAGATGCTGGTGTGGTTTTCTTACGCGGTGGCGGTCGTCGCCGCCTATACCGTCTTGGACCTGGTCGGGCGGATCAGCACGGCGAAAGGCGCTTCCCGCTGGGGGTGGCTGCTGTTCGGCGCGGCGGCGATGGGGCTTGGCATCTGGTCGATGCATTTCGTCGGCATGCTGGCGTTCTCGCTCGGCGTCCCGGTCGCCTACGACCTGGTGAAGGTCGTCCTGTCCGTCGCGGCGGCGATCGCCGCGTCGTTCGCCGGGCTGTTCGCGGTCGGCCGCAGCCGCCCGTCGGCGCCGCGGCTGCTCGCGGGCGGGCTGCTGCTCGCGACCGGGATATCGGCCATGCACTATACCGGCATGGCGGCGATGCAGATCGGCATTGCCTACGATCCGCCGCTGTTAGTCTGCTCGGTCCTGATCGCAGTGGCAGCCTCGCTCGCGGCAATGTGGCTGGCGTTCTACCTGCGCCGGGGCGGCGAGCGGAGCGGCGTCTGGAAGAAGCTCGGCGCCAGCCTGATCATGGGGGCCGCCGTCGCGGGGATGCATTATACGGGCATGCATGCCGCGCGGTTCGACCCGGCTGCCGCCTCGCTCGCCGCGCGCGGCCTGGTGCTGGACCGGACGTTCCTGCCCTACGTCATCGCGGTGGGCACGCTGTTCACGCTGGGCTTGTCCTTGTTCGGCATTTACGTCTCCAACCGGTTGTCTCGTCAGCACTCCGAGCTTCGGCAGAACGAGCATTGGTACAAGTCGCTGTTCGACAACAACCAGGACGCGATCGTCTCGATCGACACCGCGCATCGCATCACGGGCTTCAACGCGGCGGCGGCCGAGGTGACGGGCTTGTCCGGCGAGTGGCTGCGGGGCCGCACGATCGAGGATCTGCTTCCGTATATCGCCGAGGAAGAGCGGGAACGGACGCGCGAGCAATTCCGAAGGTCGCTGGCCGGCGAGGCGCAGAGCTACCAGACGGCGATCGTCCATCGCGGCGGAGGACGCATCGAGCTGAGCGTCGTGAACGTGCCGGTCGTGCAGGACGGGGGCATCGTCGGGAGTTACATAATCGCCAAGGATGTGACGGAAGAGAAGGCAGCGAAGGAGAAAATCCAATACCTGGCCTTCCACGACGAGCTGACGGGGCTGCCGAACCGGCGGATGCTGAACCGGTCGCTCGCGGAGCTGATCGACGGCCGAGCCGAGCGCTTCTCCGTCATGGTGATGGACATGGACCGCTTTAAGCTGATCAACGATTCGCTTGGCCACACGTACGGGGATCAATTTTTGCAGGAAGTGAGCAAACGGATCTTGGCCTGCCTCGACGGCGAGCAGGCGACGCTGGCCCGGATGGGCGGCGACGAATTCACGCTGCTTTGCGACGGCCGGTACGGGAAGGACGAGGCGGAGCGGTTCGCGAAGCGCATCATCGCGGCCGTCGGGGTGCCATTTCACCTAAAGGAGAACGACTTCTACGTGACGGCCAGCATCGGCATCGCCTTCTACCCGCAGGACGGGGAGGACGCGGTGCAGCTGCTCAAGAACGCCGATACGGCGATGTACCAGGTCAAGAAGAACGGGAAAAACGGCTTCCAATTCTATACCGGGGAGCTGAATGCGCAGCTGCAGCATAAGATCGAGCTCGAGGTCGAGCTGCGGCAGGCGCTCGCGCGGGAGCAGCTGTACCTCGACCACCAGCCGCAGATCCGGACGGGCGACGGCCAACTCATCGGCGTCGAGGCGCTCGTCCGCTGGCTCCATCCGTCCAGAGGCGTCGTGTCGCCGGGCGTCTTCATCCCGATCGCGGAGGAGACAGGCCTGATCCACGAGCTCGGCACGTGGGTGCTTCGGGAGGCGTGCCGGCAGATGAAGCGGTGGCACGAGGCGGGCGGCCCGCTCATCGCGGTGTCCGTCAATCTGTCGACGCAGCAGTTTCACCAGCCGAATTTGGCGCAATACATCATGAATATATTGGAAGAAACTGGTCTGGCGCCGCAGTTCCTGGAGCTGGAGATCACCGAAAGCATGATGATGGACGCTTCGGTCTCGATCGGCATCCTGAACGAACTGACCGATTACGGCATCCGGATCAGCCTCGACGACTTTGGCACGGGCTACAGCTCCCTCAGCTATCTCAAGCTGCTGCCGATCCACAAGCTGAAGATCGACCGCTCCTTCATCCGCGACATCACGGAGAACCGGAACGACAAGGCGATCGTGGCGACGATCATCGCGATGGCGCACCATTTGAACATGGACGTGATCGCGGAGGGCATCGAGACGAAGGAGCAGCTGGATATTCTGACGGACAACGACTGCGAAAAAATCCAAGGGTATTACTACAGCCGTCCGCTGCCCGCGGCCGAGGTGGAGCAGACGTTCTTCGCGCCGATGCGCAGCGCGGCCCTGCAGCGCTGACGTAAGGGGCTGCCTGTGTCTGGCTGATGCCGCCGGCGTTCCCCGGAAAAGTTGCTCCCGGCCGCCGATTGAGGCACAATAGAAGGCATCGCAGCATCCTGCGCTAGACGGCATGAGAAGGAGGCGCCCCATGGCATTCGGAGTGACGCGCGAGGAGCTGGCGCGCTGGAAGGCGGCGGCGTCGCGCGGCGAGATCGCCTACTTGACCCATTACTGGCTCGAGCCGCGTTTCCAGGGCATCAAGACCGTCACCAAGGTCGGCTGCGACGACCTCGAGAAGCTGGCCGCCTGGTGCCGGCGCAACGGGCTGGATCCGGCGTACATTCACCGCCGCAACCCGTTTCCGCACTTCGACCTGATCGGCGACAAGCAGGTGGAGATTCTAAAGCGGGAAGGGCTGTGGGACCAGCTGGAGCGCTTCAGGCTGGTGTAGCCGGCGGCCTCGCGGCGCTTCGCCGCGGCCGGGCAAGCCTTGCGGACAGGCGCCGTTTTCGCCCCATCGGGCGGAAGCGGCGCCTTTTTGGCTTGGCCGAGGGCTAGCCGGCGTCCGCCGAAGCAGGCGCCGGACGTCAGGGCCGGCCGCCGGCGCGGCTCCAGCTGCGCGGCGCTAGGGGGGCCGGCCGCCGGCGCGGCTCCAGCTGCGCGGCGTCGGAGTCGCCCAGCCGCCCGAACGGGGCCGCAACGTTGAGGCGCGAGGGCCGACAGCCATCTGAGCGGCCAGGAGATCCGCTATTTCACGATTCTAGCGCATTTTTGACATTACGCGGCCACAGGAGCCGTTAATCGCCTCCAAACAAGATAAATTGAGGGTCGAAGAGGAGAATAGCGGAATGTGTGGCCGCCAAACGCACAAAACGCTCGAAAACGCCAAAATAGCCGCTGTGGTGGCCGCGTAGGTGCGGCGCTAGGTTATGGCTGCATATACGTGTGGCACTAGGTGGCGGCCGGTTAGGTGCGGAGCTAGGTAGTAGCCGCATACGTGCGGAGCTAGGTAGCAGCGGCATAGGTGCGGAGCTAGGTAGCAGCGGCATAGGTGCGGTGCTAGGTAGCGGCCGCATAGGTGCGGGGCTAGGTGGTGGCCGCATAGGTGCGGGGCTAGGTGGTGGCTGGTTATGTGCGGAGCTAGGTAGCGGCCGCATAGGTACGGCACTAGGTGGCGGCCGCATAGGTGCGGCACTAGGTGGTGGCCGTGCGCAGTGCTCGCCGCGGCGCCGAATCAACGCCGCAGCATTGCGCCCCGCCCCCAATCGTTCGCCGCCGCATCATCGCCTCGCCCCCCAATCGTTCGCCGCCGCATTGCGCCCCGCCCCCCAATCGTTCAACGCCGCATCGCGCCGTTCCCTCAATCGTTCGCCGCCGCATCGCCCCGCCCACCAATCGTTCACCGCCGCATCGCACCTCGCCCCCGATCGTTCACCGCCGAAAGCGCGGCCAATCGGGAGAAATGGACGCCCCAACGGGAAGTGTACCTGCCGCGTTCGGGAAGAATCGTACGGTAAACGACCGAAATGTACCTACTTTTGGCAGCGGGGTTCGTCTACAATCGGCTTTACGTAAGCGCTGTCATCCTTGTGGGTCGCATCGCCGCCCGATACGCGCCGCCTCCTGCGGAAGGAGCCGAGCTCCGAAATTAAAGCGCTCTCAACTGGAGGCGAGCCGCGCAATCGGCCGCGGCCGCGGGCAACCGCATACGGAAAGGAGGCATTGACCGACGCGGCGCCGCGGATGGCCGTACCGCTGTTTCCGGCGGAGACCCTTCATCCAGTCGTACCAGCGTTTGCACGATCTTATTCATAAGGGGATGCGTACATTGAATCGTTATGCAAGGCGTCTGCGGACACCGTGGATCGGGTTCCTGCTGGCAGCCGTCATCGTCGCGCAGTTCGGTTGGGTCGGACCGCGGGCGAACGTGGCGGAAGCCGCCGACAACGGCCTCGCGCAAAAGCCGTACATGGGCTGGAGCAGCTACAGCTTGCAGGTCTACGACGGACCGTCGGGCAATTGGATTTCCGAAGCGAAGATCAAGCAAATGTCCGACGCGATGCACGAGAAGCTGCAGTCGCACGGCTACAACTATATCAATATCGATGCCGGCTGGAACGGCAGCATGGACGAATACGGGCGTCCCGTACCGAGCACGACGCTCTATCCGGGCGGCTTCGAGAATCTCGTCGACTACGTGCACAACAACGGGCAGAAGATCGGAATCTACCTGATTCCGGGCGTTTCGCCGCAAGCGGTGGAACAGAATTGCCGGTCTATAACGCCGACGGATGCACCATCGGCGATATCGCCGTCAAACCGTACACGACCGCGGATTACTGGAACCTCGGCTACAAGATCGATTTCAGCAACCCGTGCGCGCAGAAGTACATCGATTCCATCGCGGACGAGATCGCGTCGTGGGGCGTGGATTTCGTCAAGTTCGACAGCGTGACGCCGGGCTCCGGCCACAACGACACGTCGATCGACGCGCGCGACGACGTCAAGGCGTGGTCCGAAGCGCTGAGCAGACACCATATTTGGTTCGAACTCTCGTGGGCGCTCGATCATAACTACGTGGATTTCTGGAAGAAATACGCGAATGGCTGGCGCGTCGACTGGGACGTGGAATCCTATAATCCGGCCGTCGGCATGACGCAGTGGAGCAACATCGCCCGTCTGTTCCCCGACGCCGAGCTGTGGTGGCGCGACGCGGGCCCGGGAGGCTGGAACGATTTCGACTCGCTCAACATCGGCAACGGCGCCACGTCCGGCCTGACGAAGGACGAACGGCAGACGGCCATGACGCTGTGGGCCGCTTCGTCGGCGCAGCTGTACATCGGCGACGACATCGCCAATCTGGACGATTACGGACTCTCGCTCCTGACCAACGACGAGGTCATCGCCGTCAACCAGGCCGGCCATCCGATTCATCCGGTCTCCACGGCTTCGGACCAGCAGGCTTGGTACGCCAACAACGGCGACGGCACGTATACGGTCGCGCTGTTCAACCTCGGCAGCAAAGGCGCCAAGGTCGGCGTGAACTGGAGCGACATCGGTCTGAACGGCTCGGCGTCGATCCGCGATCTGTGGAGCCATCAGGAGCTCGGCAGCTCCTCCGCGGGCATCGAGCCGGTGTATCTCGAGCCGCACGCTTCCCGTCTCTTCAAGGTGACGGCGCAGAGCGGTTCCTCGATCGTCAACGACGACGACACCGGCATGAAATACGAAGGTGCGTGGACGCGCAATGGCGGCAACGAGCTGGTGCGGGACGCGCAGGACCTGTCCGTCATCGTGACGGATCCCGTCGGTACCGCAACTGATGAACCGGCCGGCGCGGGCGGCGGCGCGAACGGCAGTCCGGACGGCGGCACGCCTTCGGCGACGGAGGACGCGGCGGCTGTCCATACGATCATGATCAACGACAATGACCCCGCCATTCAGTACAAGAATCAGTGGGGCTACAGCAGCGGCCGGCCGTACAACGACTACCAGGGCGACGTTCATTACGGCGAGCCGAAGGACGGCACGCAGCCGGAGATGACGTACGGTTTTACCGGCACGGGCATCGAAGTCTGGGCCGAGAAAAGCTCGAGCAGCGGCAAGTTGGACGTGTACGTCGACGGCGAATTGAAAGACACCGTCGATACCCAGGATTCCGTTCAGGCGGGGCAGGCGGTGGCGTACGCCGTGTCCGGTCTGGCGCAAGGACCGCATACGCTGCGCGTCGTCCGCAACGACGGCGGCGAGCACTATTTCCTGCTCGACGCGCTCAAGGCGACGGCGGAGACGCTGCTCGGCGAGCCCTCGTCGGCCGGCTTCAACAAGGACGTCCCCGCGGACATTACCGTACCGCTGCCGTTCGGCGCCAGCTCCCTGAACAGCATCAAGCAAGGCGGGACGGCGCTGCAGGCGGGAACCGATTATACGGCAAGCGGCAACACGGCGACGATTACGGCGGCGTATCTCGCGCAGCAGCCTTCCGGGCAGCCGGCGCAGCTGACGTTCGCGTTCGCCGGCGGCGACACGCAGAGCCTGTCCATCGCGGTAAGCGGCACGTCAATCAGTCCGACGGCGGCTCAGTTCGATAAACGGCCGACGGCGCAGCGCGACATCGACGTGACGCTCGCGCTTCCGGACGGCAACAGCCTGACGGCCGTCAAGAACGGCGAAGTCCCGTTGACCGCGGGCGAAGATTACGTGGTCGACGGATCGACCGTACGCATCTTGAAAGCGTACCTGGCCGCGCAGCCGGTCGGCGATACGAGCCTGACGTTCGAGTTCGCGCAGAGCGCGCCGCGCTCGCTCGTCGTGACCGTCAGCAATTCGGCTTCCCCGGGCCGTTACGTGATGGTCAACAACAACGACCCGTCGATCCGCTACACCGGCGGCTGGAACAACAGCGGCGGCCGCAACATGGGCGACTACAAGGACGACGTGCAGTGGACCGAGGCCGAAGGCGCCTTCTTCACGTACACGTTCCAGGGCACGGGCATCGAGTACATCACGGAAGTGGATCAGTCTCAAGGCGACGTCGAGATTTTCCTCGACGGCGTGAGCCAAGGCAAGGTCAGCACCTACGGCGCGGATGCGCATAACAAGCCGCAAGTCGCGGTCTACTCCGCGCAGGGACTGACGAACGGCTTCCACACGCTGAAGGCCGTCAAGAAGACGGGCAAGTTCATGCTGCTCGACGCGCTGCGGGTCCAGCTGCCCGACCTGATCGACGTCTCGTCGACCGACTACGAGAAAGGCGCGGCAGACGGCGTCAGCGTCAACCTGACGTTCGGCGCGGATAGTCTGGGCGGCATCTGGAACGGCGGCGCGGCGCTGGCGGAAGGGACTGATTATACGATCGACGGCCGGAAGGTCACGATCGCGAATACGTATCTGGACGCGCAGCCGGCCGGCACGACGACGCTGACGTTCCGCTTGAAGGGCGATTACGCGGACGACGTCCACGCCGCGGCCGAGGACGGCAGCGCCTATGCGTACACGTTCCGAGGCACCGGCGTCGAGCTGCTCGCCCCGACGAGTCCGAAGCAGGGCGACATGGAGATTTACATCGACGGCGAGCTGAAGGCGACGGTAAGCGCCAGCGCGGCGGACCGGACCGCGCAGACGAGCCTCTTCCGTTCCGATGCTTTGGCGGACGGCACGCATACGATCCGCGTCGTCAAGAAGTCGGGCGAGCTCATGCTGGCGGACGCGTTGAAGTTTGATGTCTCCGCGGGGACTGTCTCGCCGCCGATCGGTTCGGGCGGCGGCATCGTCGTCACCGATCCGTCCGCGGTGCAGGTCGTCCGCACGACGCAGCCGGACGGCACCGTGAAGGATGAGCTGGCGCTGACGGGCGATAACGCCCGCGCTCTGATCGACAAGCAGAAAGCGGCCGGTCAAAGCGCGGTTACGTTATCCGTGCCGGACGCGACGGATGCCGCCGCGCTGGCCAGCGTCAAGCTGGCGGCGGACGCGGTGAAGCAGCTGGCCGCTAGCGGCTTCGATCTGGACATCGACGCGGCCAATGTTAAGCTGCATATTCCGAACGCGCTGCTGAAGAAAGCGGACGGCAGCCTGTATATCGAGTTGACGCCGGTCAAGTCGGCGGAGCAGGGCGCGCAAATCGAGGGCCGTGCCCAAGCATCCGCGGTTATCGCGGCCGGGGCGAACGGCGGCACGCCGGAGCTGGCCGGCCGTCCGGTCGACATCGCGACCAACCTGCCGCAGGGCGAAGTGACGCTCGTGCTGCCGCTGTTAGGCGCGGACGGTGCGCCGGGCACGCTCGGCGTCTACATCGAGCACGGCGACGGCTCGAAAGCATTCAAGACGGGCGAAGCGGCGTCTTTCGGAGACAAACCGGGCGTCCGGTTTACGACGGCGAAGTTCGGCACGTTCGCGCCTTTGATGCTGGCCGGTGCGGCCGGTGCCAAGCCGTATATCCAAGGCTTCGACGGTCATCTGTTCAAGCCGGGCAACACGCTCACGCGCGCCGAGCTGGCGGCGATCCTCTCTCGCGTCGCGCCTGACGCCGGCGGAACGGCTGGCAAGGCGTACAAGGACATGAAGCCGGGCCACTGGGCGGCCGGGGCGATCGCGAAAGCGACGGCGGCCGGCCTGATGAGCGGCTACGCCGACGGCAGCTTCAAGCCGGAGCGGCCGGTCAGCCGCGCGGAAATGGCGGCGATCGCCGTTCGTCTGTCGGGCAGCGCGGCCAAGCTGGGACCGGGCTTCACGGACACGGCCGGCAGCTGGGCGGAGCAAGCGATCCGCACGGCGCAAGGCGCGGGCTTCCTGCAAGGCTACGCGGACGGCAGCTTCCGGCCGGACCGGACGCTGACGCGCGCCGAAGCGGTCGTCGTGCTGAACCGCGCGCTCGGCATCCGTCCGCTGAACGCGGCGCAGTCGTCGTGGAGCGATGTGCCGAGCGGCTTCTGGGCACTCGGCGACATCGAGGCAGCGTCCGCCGGCGGCAGCGGCGGGCAGGACGCCTAATTGAATAAGCGGCTAGCGCAATGTAAAAGCCGGGACGCGATCGTGCGTCCCGGCTTTGTTGCGCGCGGGCGGCTATCCCGCCGCGATTGAGATTTGGTTGGGGCGGGCAAGGGGAGTGCCGCGGCCAAGAACGGTACCCAGCACGGTACATGCGGCCGAATCCGCGATTTTCGCAGCAAGAACGGTATCCGATACAAGCAATCTTAGCATGAAAGAATAAGTGTTCGCGGAAATTAAAAACCATCTTACGAAATTATAAGATGGTTTTTGTATTAAAAAAAGGTTCAACAAATTTCCAAGTCCGCTCAAAATCGTCTTGCGTATGCTCATCCCAAAAGTCGGCGAACATGGGGTGATGAAAACGCGAAAACAAGCCAATCAAACACCGTTTTTCTTGGCGGTCCGTCATACCGGAAACGGCCCCGAGGCTGTCAATCAGGTCGTTCATGTGTCTTTCAACGAGCTCAGGCTTAGTGCTTAAATACTCTGCATAGAGTTTGAACATGACAGGTTCAGCCTTGTAAGCGGCGTGTTTAGCGCTCGCGAGCGTCCAAAACCAGTCGTGAATCGTCTCGGATCGCGACTTTTTCGGGTCAACTTTGTACGGGAACAGGTCAGCCAGCATAGCATCAAGCCAGTTAAAAGCGAGCAATTCCCAGAGATCTGCTTTATTTTTGAAATGCTTGTACAGTGCGGGTTGAGAGATATTTACGGCTGCTGCGATATCCGTCAAACTCACGTTTCCGTAGCCTTTTTCCAACAGCAGTTCCTGCGCTTTTTCTAAAATTTTTTCCTTGGTATTCATGCTTTGATTTTATCACAAGTTATAATTGTTGACAAATATAACTCCGGAAGCTATGATATTATCTATCAAGCGGTTATAAAATGAATTAAATATAACTTGATAAAGGAGAAATCAATGTATGAAAGCACTCATCACAGGTGCAAATAAAGGCATCGGCTTTGCTATTGCGGAAGCTCTCGGAAAGTCAGGCGTTGGAATTTTGGTTGGCGCACGCAGCGAAAGCCATGGCCAAGAAGCAGTGAAAAAGTTGTCAGCACAAGGTATTACAGCAAGCTTTGTCAAAATTGATTTGAACGATTTTGACACGATTCACAACGCTGCAGAAGAAATCGATCAGCTTGATCTGCTTATCAATAATGCGGGAATTCCTGACAGTCACAAGGGTGATCGCCCCGACCTTGACATTAGGAAAACAGCGTTTGACTACACGACCGACGACCTCCGCGAGACACTGGAAGTCAATTTCCTCGGGACGCACGAGATGATTAGAAGTTTCCTGCCTAAACTCGCTGCAGACGGAAAAATCGTGAACATCACGATACCGATTCAGCCGACTAATTACTGGCATCCGCTCGCTTACCAGACCAGTAAGGCCGCACAAAATGTGATGGCGATGAATTACGCGCTGGAGTTCAAAAATACGGGCAGCAGAAAACAAATTTTTGGCATCATGCCTGGTGGTGTGGCAACGGATCTCAACGGACTTACCGCTGGCGCGTTGGATGGCTACATCAAATCAACTGAAGAAGCAGGCGAGTTTATCGCGAAACTCGCGCTTGACATGGAAAACCACAACGGTCAGATGATTCAATATGACGGGAAAATCGTTACGGATTACGAAGTGCAACTACACGGATAACTTCAAATACCGGGAAATGCAGAAAATTCCAATCCAATATAACCCAAACAGATGATAAACAAACGCTCCAACTCCAAAGAAAAAGCCGCCAATATTGACGGCTTTTTCTTTCGTTTGCTTTTTGAAATGAAACCTTCCACCCAAATATCAAGTGAGGTTCCCAGTATGGTACATACGGCTAAATTCGTATTTAGCGGCCAAGAACGGTACCCCATACGGTACATGAGGCCGAATCCGCGATTTCGCGGCCAAGAACGGTACCACGTACCGTACATTCGGCTCTGCTCGCCTTCGCCCAGCCGCTCGTAGACGATGCGCTCGTCCCCCTCGTCGGCCTTCAGGAAGCGAAAGCGGCCGCACCGCAGCGCCGGGCGGGACTTGCGCAGCCCGGTGAGCAGCTTGTAGAAGTCGAACAGCTCCCGGTCCTGGCGGTCTTCAGGCCGATTTCGTCGCCGTAGAAGACGCACGGCGTGCCGATGTACGTCAGAAGGAACACGACCGCGAGCTTCAGCTTCAGCTTGTTTCCGCCCACCCGCGTCAGCACCCGCGGCATGTCATGGCTGGACAGCAGGTTGAAGATGACCTCGTTCGTCCCCTGCGAATAGCGGCGAGTGGTGGAAACATTCCTGAAACATGTGCGCCAGCTCCTTTTGCTTGTCGAATAATCGAATAGGAGAAGAAGGGGAGGACATCGGACGGAATCGGCCTGCGCCGCAAGAGCGCCTTTTTTTGCGTTCCTACACACGTATCGAGGTGAATCGCCGGCTTCCGCGCAGCGTTCCAGGCGGCAGGCCGAACGTCCCGCGGCCGGTCCCGGAGCTTGTTTCAAGGCGGCGGCCCGGGGGTAAATCCAGACTAGCCTCACCTGGCAAATCCAATTTGAAAGCGGAGGGATTCACGATGCAACCGATGAAACCGAGCGTTCAAATCGTACCGACGGCCATGGATGCGCTGCATACCGTACAAGAGCTGAACCGGCGTGGATACAGGCAGGAAAACATTTACGTGCTGGCGCACGACAGCGGCCAGACGAAATCGTTGTCCGACGCGGCGGACGCGAACGAGATCGGCATGAAGGAAGAGGGCATGTTCACCGCGATGGCGAACGTGTTCAAATCGAGGGGCGACGAAATTCGCTCGAAACTGACGGCGATCGGCTTGTCCGACATGGAAGCGGAACGTTACGAAGAGGAGCTTGATCGCGGACGCGTACTCGTTATTACCAACGTTCATTAATCATCGAAGCGCAAGGCAATTGGCCTACGCTCCGAACCGTTGCGGCGAGGTCGCCGTCCTCCGGGACGCGCGGCCTCTTCGCGCGCGAAGATACATGGGTGCCGGCACGAGCCGGAGCCGCATTCCCGGTTGTACATAGCGAATCGACAACAAAACGACCTCCAGAGCGCCGTGATCCCTGAAACGGCAAGCCGGAGGTCGTCCTATTGTCGTTCGGCCGGGATTCCGCCGCGGTCCGCGCGTTGAGCGCGTCCGCCCCCGCCTGGCTGCCGTAAACAGGCGAAACCGGCCGGCTCCCTTGCCGCGCGCAAAGGGGCCGGTCTCGTTCGCGAGCCGTGATCGGCAAGCTGCAGCTCCCGAGGTCTTGCGCCCTCGCTCGCTTGCTCGCTCACTCGTTGCGCCGGCGGCGCCTGTCCGAAGACGCGCTTAGCCGCGCAGCAGCGATTCCGCGCCGTCGATGTAGATCGGCGTGCCCGTAATGTGGCTCGACGCTTCGGAGGCGAGGAACAGGACGAGGTCTCCGACCTGGGACGCCCGGCCGGGCGCGTTCTCGAGCGGCTGGTCGCCCTCGGGAAACTCGACCGGGATTTTGATCTCCTCCACCGCCGGCGTCGGATGCGTGTTTTGACCGATATGCGTCTTGATCGCGCCGGGGCAGATCGCGTTGACCCGGATGCCGTACTGCGCCAGCTCGAGCGCGGCCATTTGCATGAACGCCACTTGTCCCGCCTTCGACGTGCTGTAGGCGCTCATGCCGAAGTTGGAGAACACCCGGTTGCCGTTGATGGAGCTTGTGATGACGATGCTGCCGCCGTTTTGCTTCAGGAACGGCACGGCGTATTTGACCGTCAGGAAGGTGCCTTTGAGGTTGATGTCGAGCGTCGTGCTCCAGTCTTCCGGCGTCAACGTCTCGATCGGCGCCAGCGTCCCGTTGATGCCCGCGTTGGCGAAGACGGCGTCGAGCCGGTCCCAGCGGGTCGCGGCTTCCCGGATCGCGCTCTCGATGTCGCCGGCCTGCGAGATATCCGCCTCGATGGCGATCGCCTCGCCGCCCGCTTCCGCGATCCGCCGCTTGACGTCCGCGACGCGGTCCTCCTTCACGTCCACGAGCGCGATCCGCGCGCCCGCCTCCGCCATCCGGAGCGCCGCCGCCCGGCCGATGCCGGAGCCCGCACCCGTGATGACGGCGACTTTGCCGTCCATGCGTCCTTTGCCGTTCGTTCTGGTCATACGGGTCAGTCCTCCCTTTCGATTCGGTGGATTCGTCGGATGGATGTTGTCCGCATCCACTCATAACCGTTTTTGCCTAAACGCAACCAAATATACGCGCATCCGCGAAAGGCCGGCCGCCGCGCGATCGGCCCGGCTGGGGCGACGCGACGTCGGCGGCCTGCGGGCAAGCGGGAGCAGCGGCGTCGCGCCACGCTTCCCGGCCGAATCCGCCAATAGCCTGGATTTCCGCGGCCGTACCCGCGAGCCTGACGATGAGCAGCCTGCTTCCGCGGACGGATCCGCCGGTTGGTTGGACTCGCGGCCGAGCGCGCGGAAGAACGGACTAGACGCCTCGGCGGGGCGTGCTGGCTAGCTGCTTGGAATTCCGTGGCGTGCTCCCGGCTGCACTCCCGGCCGCGAAAAAAGATGCCCTCGATTCCGCAGTCACGGAATCGAAGGCATCATCGTTAGTCTAGTGGGGAGACGGGCACAAGCCGCTCGGCAGCTCCGCCGGTCATCCTAGCGCGGATAGCATGGGAGGGAGCTAAGCGGACAGGAGATCCGCTATTTCGCGAATTTTAAGCGATTTTGGTTTTTCGCGGCCACAGGAGCCGTTATTGGCGTGAATGACTGCCGTACAGGCCGGTTTGAGGGCGAATAGCGGAACGTGTGGCCGTATAATTGGAAAAATGGCTCGAACGGACGAAATAGCGGAACGTGTGTCCGCTCAGATGCTCGCCGGTGTCACGTGCCGCCAGCGGCCCAGCGCGCCCGCCGCTGCCGCGAAGCGCCGCGTCCAGGCGCCCCCGCAACGAGGCGCCGCGACCAGGCGCGCCCGCCGCTGCCGCGAAGCGCCGCGTCCAGGCGCCCCCGCAACGAGGCGCCGCGTCCAGGCG